>CAYPHN010000043.1:0-16312 GCA_964410265.1 uncultured Flavobacteriaceae bacterium
AGGAAAGTACATTTTCATGAATTGACTCTTCTATATTGATGGTTACATTATATATGTACATTTCTTAATTCATTTTACTTAGTTAAAGCTCTAAATCACAATGGGGGTATAGCCGTTGTGTGTTCGGCTTTATTATGCAAACACCTCATAATGTGTTACTTTTTCTTCGAATTCCAATAAGAATTTTTCATCTTCAGAATAGTATTTTGCTTTTTCATAATCTTCTCCTGCAAAATTTTTAACTAACTTCTGTTTTCGGCTGACGCACAACGTTTAGGCTATGCTACTGTTGTGGACTAAAATAGCCAATTTTTTCCACTATTAATTAATTTTATAAATAGCTCTAACTTTGGTAATATACTGAACCATAATAGAGTATAGCCATTGTTATGGGCTTTTTACTACTCTCCAAAATATTTCAAATACCAATTAATGTTATTGGGAATGGTAGTTATTGAGGTTTTAGTGATAAGCTTTGGCAAGCTTCCTTGATTTGATTCGTTTTTCCAATCTTCTTTTTCAACTAATGTGTGTTTTACTATATTCCATCCTTCTTTTAGCAGGATATCGTAGTTTGTCACTTCTTTAAAGTTGTAATTATTCTCCGAATCTAAATTTACTTTACACGTTGCTTTAAAGTTTGCATCACCATCACTATAATACCAAGAAAGATAACTGCCTAATACTAAACTTGTATGGCGATTTATAGAAGCATTGTCTAGTATTTCTTTTTGGGTTGCAGGATAAAGTATGCCTACATACTTATTCTTTTTATATAATGAGAGTTCAACTTCTACGGTTTTTGTTTTATTACTTGACTCTTCTATTTCTTTTTCATTGCAAAAAGTCATACCAACTGCATTTTTTATTGATGACAAATAAAATTCATAATCTTCAATACTATTTAGGTCAATATTCTGCCAGTTAAAATTGATACTGCCATCTTTTAGAATTTGACCAACCGTAATTTTAATGCCATCTAAACCAAATGGCGCTACTTTAATATCTAACTTTCCTTTAGTAAAATTTTCAATTTTCGGGATTGAAGGATTTACTGTGTCAATATTATTTTGAGCTTTGGATGTTTGCAACACAAAAAAGGACAACACTAACAACAGTAAATGCTTTTTTATGTTGTCGTTTTTTGAATTACCAGTTGATAGTAGTTTGAGTATTTTCATAATATATTTCGTTTTTAATTCTTTTGCCTAGCCCCGTTTCAGGTTTTTTGGTTTACTTAGACCACTATCATCTTGTCAAATTGCCCATAACTACCTGCTACCATGCTACAAAGATATCTCAATTATTAAGAATTAAAATTTGTTTTTTTGATTCATTTTATTGAATATCATCTCCACGTAATTTTCTGTAGGCTTTACGGGCATCAACCAAATAAATACTTGATGGATGTTCAAAAATAATTTTTTGATACATTTCTTTTGCCTTTTCGGGTTTATTTAATAAATGATTGTATAATTCTGCCAAGGCAAAATAGCTATCGTCAATTAATATACTTTCAGGGTAATTTTGTACAATCTTTAAATAATTGTACTCAGCATCAATATATTTTTTTGTAATGATAAATAATTTGGCTTGTTTAAAAAGGGCATCATCTTCAATGGCGTGTCCTTTAAAATTAATTAATACTTTATTTAACGTGTCAATTGCCTGAAGATTTTTATTTTGAAAAGCCAATAGTTCCGCTTTAGCATAAATTTTTAAAGCATCTTGAATACTATCGTTTACAATATTATTTGCGATTAGTAGATTTAAATCCAATGCATCATTTGCTATTAACTGAGAGGTTGATGATTTTAAAATTTTTAATTGAATTTGAGCCCATTGAAAATCTCCTTTAAAATAAGAAGTTTGTGCAACTTTAAAACGAGATTCTTGCGCTAGAATACTATTTTTTAATTCGGTTTGAACTTGTGTGTATAATATTAATGCCTGATTAAACTGACTGGTATATACCAGTATATCAGCTAGTTTAATTTGTATTAGGCCTTTTTGAAATTTAGACAAAGCTAGAGGTAGTATATCATTTAATATTTGAATCGCTTTTTCAGATTGATCAAAATCAAAGGCTAAAAAATCTGCATAGGCCAAATGTAAATCTATGCTTTGTGTATTTTTACCATATTGTTTTAACAAGGTTTGAAATGATGCATCAACTTTTTTAAAAGCGGGATAAGTATTTGCCAATTTTTTGTCAATTTGTACCAAATAGATTTTTGATTGTAAAACTATTTTTTGATTGGCGTTGTTGTCGAGACTCTTATTTAAAACAAAATTAAAAATATCTTTAGAGGATTTTAACTCGTTGTTTTCAATTGAAATAATACCAATTTCATAAATTCTATCTAAACTTTTAAGATTGCGATTGAACAATGATTTTTCTTGAATAAAAGCCTTGTTATAATCTTTTTGTTGCATAAATAACCAGCTCAACAAAATATTCCAGGAATCTTTTGGGTTATTTTGAGCTCTTTTTAAAAGTAAATTTTTAAATAAAATATTTGTCTTGTTGTTTTTATCATCTGTTATAAATGTTGCGATATACCTTTGAATAGTTGGGTAATATTTTTCATTTTTATCGATTAGGTTCAAATAGGAGCTAAACATTTTATCCAACTCTCCTTTTTCGCCATAAATTTGGGCTTCGCTAATTTCTGTATTTAACTTAGGGTTTAGTTTTTTGGCAATTTGATACGATTGTAAGGCATAATCTAATAAATGATTTTGTTTAAAAGTATGGCCAATAACAAAACCATAGTTAGGATTTTTTCTTATATAATTTAAAGATTTGTCATAATAAATTTTTGCTTTTTCTAATTGGTTTTGTAATTGAAAATTATAGCCAACCTCAACATTTAAATACGTTTGGTTTGGAAATAACTCTATTTGTTTTTGAATGAGTTCGCGTGCTAATTCGTAATTTTCTAATTGTTGGTATGAGATTAATAGGTTTTTAAAATAATCTCTTCTTATTAAATTTTGTTCATGTAAAGGTTTGTATAGCGCAATGGCTTTTTCATATTCGCCTTTTCTAAAATAAGAATTGGCCAATAAAACATTTTGGGTATTCATTTCCACTTTTTGAGAAAAAGAAGAAAGTGAAATAATAAAGAGAAATAAGAATATTATTTTTTTCATGTGTCTAAATTTTAATTTTTATAGGTTACACATGTAGTCATTCCCTTGTGTGTCAAAATTTGAGATGCTTGTTTCATGAATAATTAAAAAGAGACTTAACAAACCGCTTAAATCCCATGTTTATTTAGTATGTCAAAAATATGAGATTTTATTAGTAATTACCTATAAAAATTATGTTTTTTTATGTAATCACTTGATATTGTTAAAGTTTTGATAAAATATATTAATGAAAGTAACGTTAATTAAATTGTGGAGTCTATTAAATATAGACGAAATTAATCAAACAATAACAAAAATTATTTATCATGAAAGACTTAAACAGATTTTACGAAACAGCCAAGAAAAGTGCAAAAGAGCATATGAAAAGAGGTCAAATTAATGCTTATTTAGATGATTTATTAATTATGAATCATTATAAAAGACAAATTGATTCTATTTAGTGTCTTAGAGGAACCAATAAATTTTTCGGTCAGTCGATCATATCAAAACCGGTATATTTTTGCAATACTTTTGGTATTTTAATTCCGTTTTCAGTTTGATAATTTTCCAATATTCCTGCTAAAACTCGTGGTAAAGCAAGTGAACTACCATTTAAGGTATGTGCCAATTGACTTTTCCCAGCTTTATTTTTAAAGCGTAATTTTAATCTATTTGCTTGAAAAGTTTCAAAGTTTGAAACAGAACTTATTTCTAACCAGCGATCTTGTGCCGTAGAGAATACTTCAAAGTCATAGGTCAAAGCAGATGTAAATCCTAAATCACCTCCGCATAAGCGAAGAATTCTATAAGGTAATTCTAATTCGTTTAATAATTCTTTTACATGATTAACCATTCCGTCGAGAGCCTCATAAGATTTATTAGGATGTTCAATACGTACAATTTCAACTTTATCGAACTGATGCAATCTATTTAATCCGCGTACATGTGCTCCGTATGACCCAGCTTCACGACGAAAACAAGGTGTGTAGGCCGTATTACAAATTGGAAAATCACTTTCTTTTAACAACACATTTCTGTAAAAATTGGTTATAGGAATTTCTGCAGTAGGAATCAAGTATAAATTATCACCTCCAACATGATACATTTGACCCTCTTTATCAGGTAACTGACCCGTACCAATACCCGATGCTTCATTGATTAAATGCGGCACTTGAACCTCTAAATAACCTGCATCGGTATTTTTGTCTAAAAAATAGGCAATTAAAGCACGTTGCAATTTGGCTCCTTTACCTTTATAAACCGGGAAACCAGCTCCAGTAATTTTATTACCCAATTCAAAATCAATTATATCGTATTTTTTTGCTAATTCCCAATGCGGTAAAGCACCTTGATGTAATTTTGGAATTTCACCTGCCTCAAAAATAGTTTCATTATCATCTTCAGAATTTCCTTTTGGAACTAAAGGATTTGGAATATTTGGGATTTGATATAGTAAATTATTTAATTCCGTTTCAAAATTAGATAATCGCTCGGTTAAATCTTTAGATTGCTCTTTGAGTTGCCCAGTTTTTTCTTTAATCAGATTTGCTTTTTGCACCTCACCTAATTGGAACAGTTTACCAATTTCTTTAGATAATAAATTGCTTTCGGCTAAAATTTTATCTAATTCGGTTTGTGTGGACCTTCTTAAAGCGTCTTTTTCAATAATTTGATCTATTAATTGTTCGGCATTGGTAAAATTACGAACCGCTAAACCTTTTAATATGGTATCTTTATTTTCTCTAATATAAGTAAGTGATAACATGGTCTTTGTTTTTTCAAGGTGCAAAGATAAGCAATGAAAAAGGATTGTAGGATGGCCTTAAGAGAATAACTTGATCAAGGGTTTTTAATCCATTGCCTTGCTTTAATTTCATCTTTTTTAATTTGCTGGATCAATAGAGAAACTGAGTCGAACTTGTGTTCATCTCTTAATCGTTTTAATACCTCAACCTGAATTATTTCGCCATAAATGTCTGCACTGAAATCTAATAAGTGTACTTCAATAGTTTGTTTTTTACCATGAACTGTTGGTCTGTTGCCAATATTCATTATTCCAAATTTAATTTCATTTTTAAGTTTGGTCTTTACAATATAAACACCATTTTTTGGAATAAGTTTATAATCTTCTGCAATGTTAATATTTACTGTAGGAAAATTTAATTTTCTGCCTAATCCTTCTCCAGAAACAATTTTACCCGTTAGTAAATATGGATAACCCAAATATCCATTTGCTTTTTCAATTTGTCCAGCTTCAATTGCCTTTCTTATTTTTGTAGAGCTAACAGATACATTTTCAATTTCTTGTACGCTTATTTCCTCAACGTCAAACCCATAAAGGATTCCGTATTCTTGTAGTTGCTCAAAATTCCCTTCTCGGTTCTTGCCAAAATGATGATCATAACCAATTACTAATTTTTTGATAAACAATTGGTTTACTAATATATTTCTCGTAAAATTAAGTGCGCTTAATTGTGAGAATTCTTTGGTAAATGGTTCAATTATTAAATGGTCTAATCCACATTTATTCAAAAGTTGAATTTTTTCATCCATTGTATTGAGCATTTTTATTTCACTACTGTATTGAATAACCCCTCTAGGATGTGGAAAAAAAGTTAAAATAACCGACTTGTCTTCTGTTTGACTTTTTATTTGATTCAATCGCGCAATCAACTTTTGATGACCAATATGAACACCATCAAATGTGCCAATGGTTAAAATGGAGTTATGTTTTTTTTCTTTAAATTGATGAATCGTATGGTGAACTTTCACTTTGGTGTTGAACTGTTTTTATTTTTAATTGAAAACTTTGAGGAAATGTTTAACGCAAAAATACAAAAAGGGAAACTTAAATTACCCAATTCATTTATTAATACTTTATATTTTCGGCGACATAAGTAATAATTTGAGGTACTTTATTCATTTTAAAAGTTAATTTTAATCTTAGGTTGCGATTATTATTAGATAGATATAATTCTCCTTGGGTAACTTTAAAATACCCCATGGCTCCTCTACAAAAACAAATCCGCCCAAAGAGCATTTTTACTTTTTGCAATTCTTGATCTTTTAAAACAACTTGTTTTTCATGGTTGTCCATTTCAAAATAAATAAACTCTGAATAATTTCCATCTAAATTTTCTTTCTTGTTTTTTTTCTTAAATTCATATTTTACAACCAACTTGTCTCCTGGAACTACTTCAGGGTATATTTTACCAAAATCATCAGTTTTGATAAGTAATTTTGAATTTTTCAATACTTCAAAACTGCAATCACCACTATCCGGACAGTTGATGTTTTGCATATCAGAAGATTTGTTTTTAGTGGTTTTAGACGCTGTGTTACATCCAATTAATAAAAATGAGATAAAAAATAGGCAAATTAGTTTCATACATATTTAATTCAAAACTCAAAACTCAAAATTACTCGAAGTGTTGCATAAAGTTTGTAATAATTAAATTATTAAAAGATACAATCTTCTAAGCGGGTTTTCGTAAAGGTAATTTTTTTTATAATTTTTCCTAAAATAATTTGCTTAGATTTGTTAAATACAAAAAAATTCTATGGCATTGAAAATGAAAAAGAATCTTACCATTTATTTTACTTTTTTTATTTTACTTTTTAGTCTGCAATTTTTTGCCCAACAAAAAAATATTTGGAATAAAATTGATGAGGCTAGAATAAGTGATCCATTACTTCAGCAGACTACAAATATAAAAAAAATGCAAACTTTTCATTTAAAGTTGAATGACTTAAAAATGAATTTAAAGCTTGCACCTAGTCAACAATATAATGTATATGATGATGGCATCGCAATGCAATTTCCAAATAAAAATGGAAAAATGATAACATTTCTGGTAAAAGAAGCGCCTGTCATGCACCCAGATTTAGCAAAGCAATTCCCTAATAATAAATCCTATAAAGGTGTGGCATTAGATGACCCTACCATAAAAATTAGATTTAGTGTAAATGAAAAAGGTTTACACGCCATGATAACGGATAAGTTTAATAATATACAATACATTGATCCGATATCAAAAAATTTAGAAAATTATAGGGTTTATGGTAGAAAGGACATGGATTTTGATATTGATTTTCAGTGTTTTACAGAAAATATAAAAACAATAAAAAAATCAAGTGCTTCTTTAAAGTTAAAGCTTGCAAATGATAAAAAATTGAGAACCTATAGATTGGCATTGGCTGCAACAGGCGAATATTCACAATACCACATTGATCTTGTAGATGGTAACAGTGGTACAGATGCAGAAAAAAAAGCAATTGTTTTGGCCGCTATGACAACAGCAATGACAAGAATTAATGCAGTTTTTGAAAATGACTTGGCTATAACCTTGCAAATTGTAGCCTCAAATTCTGATATAATTTATTTAGATGGTACAACAGATCCTTATGACAATGATGATGGAAGTGCCATGCTTACACAAAACCAAACCACGTGTGATAACCTAATAGGTACAAATAATTATGATATTGGGCATGTATTTGGTACTGGCGGAGGAGGTGTTGCAAGTTTAGCTGGTGCATGTACAAACTCAAAGGCAAGAGGAGTTACAGGGTCATCTAACCCAACAGGAGATTACTTTTATTTTGATTTTGTTGCACATGAATTTGGCCATCAGTTTGGTGCTAATCATACTTTTAACGGTGATACGGGTAATTGTGTAGGATCTAATAGAAATGATCCAACTGCTGTAGAACCAGGAAGTGGCTCTACTTTAATGGCATATGCAAGTTTTTGTTCGCCTCAAAATGTACAGAATCACAGTGATTTGTATTTTCATGTGGTTAGTATCGATGAAATTTGGGCAAATATTACTACCGGTAACAGCACTTGTGGTGTTGCTACCGATCTAACTGCGAATTTATTTTTACCTACGGCTAATGCCGGAAATGATTTTATTATTCCAATTGCTACACCATATAAATTAGTTGGGCAGGGTGCTGATGGTGATAATGACCCTATATCTTTTTGTTGGGAGCAAATAGACAATGAAATAACAAATATTCCTCCAAGTGAAATGGCATTATCTGGTGCTTTATATAGATCTATAAATCCAAAAATTAATGGGGAAAGGTATTTACCAGAATTACTTACTGTTGTTAATGGAAATATTTCATCAAAATGGGAAGTAACTCCAGCTGTTGCAAGAGATATTAATTTTAAATTAACCGTTAGAGATAACAATGTAGAAGCAGGTCAAGTAGCATCCGATAATTTAAAAATTACAGTTACAGATGCAGCAGGTCCTTTTGTAGTTACTTCTCAAAATGCAGATAATTTGGTTTGGGATAAAAATTCAACCCAAACTATTACTTGGGATGTGGCTGGTACAACAGGTAATGGTGTTAATGTTTCGAATGTAAATATTTTACTTTCTACCAATGGGGGAATAACTTTCTCTACTATTTTGTCAAACACGCCTAATGATGGTACGCAAGATCTTACAGTGCCTGATACCGAAGCATCAAAATGTTTTGTTATGGTAGAGGCCATAGGTAATTTTTTCTATGCGATAAATGCCAAAACTTTTTCTATAGGTCAATTTAATGAGGTTTGTACAGTTTATGACGCATTAGATACCCCTTTGTCAATTCCTGATAATGATATCAACGGAGTAGTTTCTTCCATATCAGTACCCGATAATTACATTGTAGAAAAAATAAAGGTAAGTGTTAAGATAAATCACACATATATTAGCGATTTAAATTTAACATTAGAAAGTCCACAAGGTACTATTATTGAATTAATAGGTGGAGCCTGCGATGAGGGAGATGATATGGATGTTGTTTTTGATGATAATGGTATCGACCTATTTTGTGGAGCATTTGCGCCTGTAATTTCAGGAAATATCAAACCTGTACAAGTATTTTATGGGTTGATTGGTGAAATTTCCTCAGGGTCTTGGAAATTAAAAGTGGTTGACAATGCGGAGGCAGATAACGGAAGCATAGAAAGCTGGAGTATTGAAATATGTACCTCTGAAATTATATTGGGTGTAAATAATTATGTGCTTGATGACTTTAATGTTTATCCAAATCCGTCCAACGGAGAATTTAATATAGAATTTAACTCTAAAAACTCCAATGATGTTGAGATTACAATTTTTGACTTGCTTGGAAGAAAAATAATGCGAAAAACATATGTCACGAGTATAAACTCTTTTAAAGAAACGTTAAATGTTAGACAGATTACTAGTGGTTTATACATTTTACGTGTAAAACGTGGAAATGAAATTTCTTCACAAAAAATTAAGATAAATTAGTGCTGTAATCTTGATTTTTTATAGGTATAATTTATTTTTTAATATTTTTTCAATAAAAATTTATTGATATTGTAAAAAATTTGTACTTTTCAGTATTCTTAACTACTCAAAATTATATTATGAAAAATTTTTTAATAACGTTTGTTGCTCTATTTTGTGGAGCAATGTTGTTTGCACAAACCACTGTTTCAGGTACAGTAAATGATGCGAATACAAATGACCCTTTACCTGGTGTAAATATTAAAGTTGTTGGTACATCACTTGGTACTTCAACCGACTTTGATGGAAATTTTACCCTTGATGTTAGTCAATCTGTTCCTTTTTCAATGGAAGTAACCTTTGTTGGATACTTAAAGAAAATAGTTAAGATTACCGAAGAGAACCAAAAAATTACCATTTCAATTTCTGAAAATGCAACCTCATTAGATGAGATAGTTGTGTCTGCATCTCGTACGCCTGAAAGTGTTAGAGAATCTCCAGTTACAATTGAAAGAATGGGTATTAGAGAATTAAAAAGCACATCTTCTCCTAGTTTTTACGAAAGTTTAGAAAATTTAAAAGGCGTTGATGTTAATAAAGGAAGTTTAACCTTTAGTTCAATAAATACTCGTGGTTTTGCAACTTTTGCCAATACACGATTTGTACAACTTATAGATGGTATGGATAATGCCTCGCCAGCCTTAAACTTTGTTATGGGTAACTTGGTAGGTATTAATGAATTAGACGTAAAAAGTGTTGAAATTATTCCAGGAGCTTCATCTGCTTTATACGGTGCAAATGCTTTTAATGGAATATTATTTATGACCAGTAGAAGCCCTTTTGACGATCAAGGAATAAGTGTTTATTTAAAAACAGGGTTAACGGTACAAGAGGCAGCTGGTGATAATCAATTTTATGATTTTGGTTTAAGAGCAGCACATGCTTTTAGTGATAAATTTGCAGCAAAAGTATCTTTTTCTTACTTACAAGGAACAGATTGGTTCGCAAACGATACAAATATGTATAGTAATGCCAATACAGATGTTGGTGACCCTGATGAAGTTTTAGGTTTTGGATCTAGCCCAGCGCATGATGCCATAAATATATATGGAGATGAAGTTGCTTTGTTCGCTGGAGGTACCAACTTAAATGAGGTTGCACAAGTCCTAGAATCCATAGGTCAACTCCCACCTGGTGCAAGTAATTTAGTGCCTGCAATAAATGTTGCAAGAACAGGATATAGAGAACAAGATTTAACCGATTATAATGCAGAAAGTGTAAAGTTTGATGCCTCATTTAACTACAGGCCCTTTGGCAATGATTTAGAAATTGTTTGGAATTCTAGAGTTGGATTTGGTTCTACTATTTACCAAGGGCTCAATAGATACCAATTGAAAAACTTTTTAATGAAACAAAATAAAATTGAAATTAGAAATGATGATTTCTTTATTAGAGGTTATACCACAAGTGAAGATGCAGGAGATTCTTATGACATGCGTTTTACAGGTATCAATATGGCAAGAGATCAATCTACTCAATGGTTTGGTGCTTATGCAGGAGGATATGTTCAAGCTGTTTTTGGAGGAGCAAATGATGAAGAGGCAAACATCGCTGCAAGACAATTTGCAGATAATTTTTCAACAGGAGTTGATCCTGAAACAGGTGAAACATTATACTTAACCCCAAAAGTAGGAAGTAATCAATTTAATAATCTTTTTGAGGAAATCACCAGTGATCCAGATTTAGAAACTGGTTCTAAATTTATAGATAAAACTAAAATGTACGTAGGTGAAGGAAATTATAATTTTTCAAGTCTGTTAGATGATAAAATGGATATCCAAGTAGGTGGTTCTTATAGACAATATTCATTAAATTCAGGCGGAACAATTTTCACGGATTATGATGGCCCTATCGAATACGGTGAATATGGTATTTATGCACAATGGATAGATAAATATTTAGATGACAGATTGAGATTATCAGCATCAATAAGGTATGATAAGAACGAATTTTTTGACGGTAATTTTTCACCAAGAGCATCTGTAGTATATTCGGCAGGAGACGCAAGAAATCACAATTTTAGAGCATCTTTCCAATCCGGGTTTAGAAACCCTACAACGCAAGACCTTTTTATTGGTTTAAATGCGGGTAGAGCTATTTTAGTTGGTTCATCACCAGATAATTTAGATAGAATTTTACCAGGAACAACTTTAACAGGAGCAAAAGCATATACAGATTCTTATACACTTTCTTCAGTTAATAAATTTAGTGGTTCACTAAATCCGGCAGATTTGGTGGCTGTTAATACCGATTTAGTACATTCTGAGAAAGTACAAGCCTTTGATGCTGGATATAGAGGTGTTATAGGTAAAATATCCATTGATATTTCTGGTTATTACAGTATGTATGATGGATTTATTAGCAATACGGTTGTTGTGACACCTATTTCGGGAACTACCGCAGATATATCAGGAGTAATTGATTTAGCTACGGGTAATGTTGATGTGTTTCAACTTTATACAAATTCTAATGCGGATATTGCATCTTATGGAGCAAGTATTGGTTTAAATACAAGAGTGTTTAGTAAATTAGATTTGGGGCTTAGTTATACCTATGCCAAATTAGATTTTGATCAAGAAAAAGATCCTGATTTTACAGCAGGCTTCAATACACCAGAACATAAATTTAAAGCTTCTGTTGGTAGTGCAAATATTTTTGAAAACCTTGGCTTTAATGTCAACCTAAGATGGGTTGACGAATATTTATGGCAAGCTACTATAGCAAATGCTGTAATACCATCAAGAACTGTTGTTGATGCACAAATTAATTATACTGTACCAAAAATTAAATCTATGTTTAAAATAGGTGTTGCTAATTTAAGTGGTGTGGAATATCAAAGTGCAGTAGGTTCACCTTTCATAGGGTCTCAATACTTTGTTTCATGGGTAATCAATCAATAAAAAACATTTAAAAAATAAAAATTATGAAAATTAAATATATATGGCTTTTATTAATCTTTATTGGCTTTATTGCTTGTGAAGATGATAAATATGATACAGGAGGTAAAGAACCAATATCAGTTACACCAGGTACAGCAGATTTTACTAAATACGTTGCTGTTGGAAATTCGCTTACCGCAGGATTTTCGGATGGCGCCTTGTTTATAGCCACGCAAAATAATTCCTTACCAAATATTTTAGCTGAAAGCATGGCTTTGGCAGGTGGAGGAGAGTTTACCCAACCATTAATGAATGATAATGTTGGAGGTTTGTTACTTGGAGGTAATTTAATACAGAACCCAAGGTTAATCTTTGACGGGTCTAGACCCGTAGTACTTCCAGGGGTGCCTACAACCGAAGTTTTAAATGTAGTATCTGGTCCGTTTAACAATATGGGTGTACCCGGAGCAAAAAGTTTTCACTTATTGGCCAATGGTTATGGTAATGTTGCAGGTGTTGCTACTGGCAGTGCAAACCCCTATTATGCAAGAATGGCTTCAAGTCCTAATGCAAGTGTAATAGAAGATGCCATGGCTCAGGCACCAACATTTTTTAGTTTATGGATAGGTAATAATGATGTACTTAGTTATGCCACGTCTGGTGGTACTGGAGTAAATCAAGCTGGTAATTTTGACCCTGCAACTTATGCTAGTAATGATATTACAGACCCTAATGTGTTTGCTCAGGTTTATAGTGGTTTGGTAAGTACTTTAACATCGGGAGGAGCCAAAGGTGTGGCAGCAAACATACCTGATGTTACTTCATTACCACATTTTACTACAGTACCTTATAATCCTTTAGATCCAACAAATCCTGCATTTGGACCACAAATACCTCTTTTAAATGCGACATTTGCACCTTTAAATCAAGCTTTTGCTTTTTTAGGAGTTCCTGAGCGGTCTATAGTATTTTCAGAAACAGCAGCCAGTCCTATAGTAATTCATGATGAATCCCTTCGAAACATTACAGCGCAATTGTTTCAAGTGCTTCAAGGTGGTGGATTAGATCCTTTGACGGCTGGCTTATTGGCGAATCAATATGGGCAGTCAAGACAGGCTAACGAAGATGACCTAATACTATTAACAAGTTCTTCTGTTATTGCAACTTTAAATGAAGAATATTTTGGACAATTGGTTGCAGCAGGTGTTCCACAAGAACAAGCTGGGCAATTATCTATTAACGGAATTACATACCCAATGAGAGACCGATGGGTATTGTTACCAAGTGAGCAAACCGAAATAAAAACGGCAACAGATAATTTTAACCAAACTATTGCAGCTGTTGCTAGTCAGGCTGGATTGGCTTTTGTTGATGCCAATGCCTTAATGCAACAATTGGCAGAGTCAGGAGTTTCAAGTGATGGCTTTACCTTAACTGCAGATTTGGTTCTTGGAGGTGCCATTTCAATGGATGGGGTTCATCCAACATCAAGAGGTTATGCATTAATGGCTAATGAATTTTTAAGATCTATAGATGATACATTTGGTTCTAATTTTGAAGCAGCAGATGCTTTGAATGATATTGGTAATTACCCGGTATTCTATTCGCCAAGCTTACAATAACAAACTCCATTAAATAATTAAAAGAGACATTTACCATTGTGTAGATGTCTTTTTTTTATGTTTTTAAAGCGTAGCGGTCTTATATCTTTTGCCTATAATATTTGTTCGGGTTGTCATGCCTTTGATATCCGCTTAATTGGTGCTCCAACAAATAGCATACAAATGATTTATAAAGATAATCCACAAGGAATAGTTGATTACATAAATAATCCAAAAAATTTACGAGATAAATACCCTGAAATGCCTCCGCAAAACTATTTATTTGATGAGGCAAAACTCGCTGTTGCGGAATATATTTTAACCTTAAAAAAATAACAAAAAAAACTTTCAATTTTATATTAAAAACATATCTTTGCACCTCGAAATCAAAACGCTGTCCGATTAAATTAAGACAGTGTATTTTACGATAAAAGAAAAATTAATATATTAAAATAATGGCAAAGATAACAGGTAAAGTTTCTCAAATTCTAGGTGCAGTAGTGGATGTATCATTTTCATCAGATGGTGATATACCAAAAATATATGACTCACTAGAAATTATCAGAAAAGATGGTTCTATTCTAGTGCTTGAAGTAGAGCAACATATTGGTGAAGATATTGTACGTTGTATTGCAATGGATTCTACTGATGGATTAAGTAGAGGATATGAAGTTATTGCTACTGGTAACCCAATAAAGGTTCCAATTGGTAAAGAAATTTATGGACGATTATTTAATGTTAATGGAGATCCTATTGATGGATTAAAGGCATTGCCAAAAGATGGAGATAATGGTTTGCCAATTCATCGTCAGGCACCTCTTTTTGAAGATCTTTCTACTGCAACAGAAGTTTTATTTACAGGTATCAAAGTAATTGATTTGATTGAACCTTATTCAAAAGGTGGTAAAATTGGTTTATTCGGTGGAGCAGGTGTAGGTAAAACGGTATTGATTCAAGAACTTATCAATAATATTGCTAAAGGCCATGGTGGACTATCAGTTTTTGCTGGAGTAGGTGAACGTACTCGTGAAGGGAATGATTTACTTCGTGAAATGTTAGAATCAGGTATTATTAAATACGGTGAAGAATTTGAAAAATCAATGGAAGAAGGCGGATGGGATCTTGACAAAGTAGATATGAAAGGGTTAAAAAAATCTAAACTTACTTTCGTTTTCGGTCAAATGAATGAGCCTCCTGGAGCACGTGCACGTGTTGCATTATCTGGTTTGGCAATTGCCGAATATTTTAGAGATGGAGCTGGAGAAGGACAAGGGAAAGATATTTTATTCTTTATTGATAATATATTTAGATTTACACAAGCAGGTTCAGAAGTATCGGCCTTATTAGGTCGTATGCCGTCAGCGGTAGGTTACCAACCAACATTGGCAACAGAAATGGGCGCCATGCAGGAACGTATTACTTCAACAAAAAATGGTTCGATTACATCGGTACAAGCAGTATATGTGCCAGCAGATGATTTAACAGATCCAGCACCGGCAACAACTTTTGCTCACTTGGATGCAACAACAGTACTTTCGCGTAAAATTGCTGAATTGGGTATTTATCCAGCGGTTGACCCATTAGATTCAACATCGAGAATTTTAAGTAAGGAAATTTTAGGTGATGCACATTATGATACGGCGCAAAAAGTAAAAGAAACATTACAGAAATATAAAGAATTACAAGACATTATTGCCATTTTAGGTATGGAAGAATTAAGTGAAGAAGATAAATTGATTGTACACAGAGCACGTCGTGTACAACGTTTCTTATCACAACCTTTCCATGTTGCTGAGCAATTTACTGGTATACCTGGTGTATTGGTTGATATTAAAGATACTATCAAAGGGTTTAATATGATTATGGATGGTGAATTAGATAAATATCCTGAAGCAGCATTTAACCTTAGAGGAACTATAGAAGATGCAATTGAGGCTGGAGAAAAAATGCTTGCAGAGGTTTAATTAAGTTTTGAGTGGAAGTTTTTAAATTGTTAAAAACGAAACGAAAAGCTAAAAATTTAAAAATATGTTTTTAGAAATTGTAACCCCAGAAGCTAGTATTTTTCAAGGTGATGTTGATTCTGTAATCGTTCCAGGAGTAGATGGTGAATTTCAAATGTTAGATAATCACGCATCTATTGTTTCCTTACTACAAGAAGGAGTAGTTAAAATTTCAGGCTCTTTTACTATTGAAGAAGCTTTTCAAGATAAATTTTCTAAGGGAGATAATAATAGCAGTGAATTAACTATTAAAAGTGGAACTATCGAATTGAATAATAATAAACTTATTATTTTAGTAGATTAAATAAGGCCTTCCTTCTCCATAAAATTAAAACTCCGTTCTTTTTAGAATGGAGTTTTCTTTTTGGATATAGAAT
>CAYPHN010000044.1:0-4686 GCA_964410265.1 uncultured Flavobacteriaceae bacterium
TTCTATGGAAGAAGTTGCTGAAAAAAGATCGTACTCAAACGGAATAATATTATTATTGCCATCTTTTTTATTTTTCCAAAATTCTGTTTTTGGAAGAAAAATACTTGAGGCTTGAATATCTAATTTATCTAAAGCTAATATATCATAATCAACCGGTTTGGTATCAAAATATTTCTCTCCTGTATTATCGTTGGTTATATTTAATATTCTAAACCCATCATAACCTTGCGTTGGGTAGAAAAAATAACTAAGCATATAAGAATAATTATTACCAGTTGAACTACCTGTAATATGACCGGTAGTATACCACCATTCAATGGGTTCGTTGCTGTGCCTCCCTTCATCTTCAGAAAAAGATATCAAACTTCCGTTTGGCGTATGTGGGTATGTTTTCCAATCTTGCGCAAAGCAATAAAAACTGATAAATAACAAAAAAGATACTAGCGTAATTCTTGATTTCATAGGCAGGGGAATAATATATTAAGCAAACGAAGTTAATTATTATTTTTTAAACATTTAAAAAGAGAAAAAACATAGGGCTTAATTACTTTAAAAAAGTAACAAAGGTATCTAATAAGGCTTGTTTATTTTCAATATGACTCATATGTCCATCAGGGAACTCTTGTTTTAATACGGGTGTGTTTTTTATTTGGCTTATCAAACTTTGATAATCTAATGCTGGGTCTTGTTTGCTAATAATCATCAAGATAGAGAATGAATTGGTGTTTAAAATAAACCTTCTGTCTTTTCTGACTTTCATACCTTCCATAGCGGCAATAATTCCATGGGCTGTCATTTGAAGAGCTTCTTGTGTAATTAAGTCAATTTCTTTGGAGAATATTTTTTTATTTTTATTTGAAAACAAATTAGGAATTGCAAGTTTAACAAAAAGTGCAGCATTGTGTTTTACGGCTTTTATTCCTCTGTTGCGATTTGTCTTTTTTTTCTCAGAATCAGCCATAGCAGTACTGTTCATCAAGACAAGTTTTTTGATGTTTTTTGGAAATAATTCCGCGAAAGCGAGACCAACATAACCACCCATACTATGACCAATAATGATATATATTCTTAGTTTTAAGGAGTTTAGAATAAATTTCACCATTTGTGCCTGTTCTTCCATGGAATGTATATAACCCAAACTTTCCGTTTTTCCATGACCCAAAAGATCAATACAAATCACCCTGTTATTTTTTGCAAAGACAGGACTTATATTTTGCCACATCGATAGGTTTTCTAAAAAACCATGAAGAAATACAATGGTATTTCCCTCTCCTTGATCAGTGAAATAGATCTTCGCATTTTTAAAATTTATAATTGGCATGATTAAAATTTATGTATTTATTGCAAATTTAGTGAAACAAGGCTATTATTGTATAGGATAAAAGATTACTTATTGACCGATAAAAAATTAACCAAAAACAAATATTTTATAGTATTAACCTTTTTTTTATTAGTATTTATAGGCATAATGAGGTATTTAGATTCATTTTTAATTACCGAAGAAGCTCCAAATGGTATTGTTAGTTTTGAGTTGGCCAAAGAACTTGTAAGATCAAGGTCGATTATCTCAACTTGGAATGCCACTGCAAGATCAGCTGCCGGTTTAAGTTTGGGGTTGGATTTTATTTTTTTACTGATTTACATTTCTTTTATAGCTGTGGTTATTGAAGCATTGAATAAAAGGTTATGGCAGGATTATAGTTTTTTTAAGACTGGAAAAATATTTTTGGTCGCAATTTTTAGTGCGGCGATTTTTGATTTTATTAGTTAGTCGAACTAATCCCGCTTTTTTTCAGCGGGATCTTGGTTAAAACCTCGACCCTTGGGTCGATTCCTATTATTGGGTCCAGGGCTTGCCTTGAGGTTTAACCTTTTATTGAAAATATTGCACTAATTCGTATCTTGTTAGGCAATATTAATGAGATTTGGCCCTTGATAGCATATTATTTCGCCGCAGTAAAATTTTTATTAATTTTAAGCTGTATCATTTATATACTAATAAATTTATTGATTTTGCTAATTAAAAAACATAAAAATGCAAAATAAAAAAGAAATATTTGTTCTTGGTTTTATGTTATTCTCTGGTTTTTTTGGAGCAGGAAATTTAATATTACCTCCTTTTTTAGGCTTTAATGCCGGAAATGACTGGTGGCTAGTTACTGGTGGTTTTATTATTTCGGCAACATTAATACCCATGTTGGCAATTTTTGCACATGCAAAATTACAGGGCACCATGTTAGATTTTAGCAAAAAGGTTTCATCGCTTTTCAGTATAATTTTTTCTGTAATTATTTATGTTATTTCAATAAGTTTACCAGTGCCAAGAACTGCGTCTGTGGCCCATGAAATGGCCATAGCTCCCTTTTTTGATTCCAGCCCTTTATTAACCAGTAGTATTTATTTTATTTTGGTTTTTATTTTTGTGATAAACAGAAATAATATTCTATATATTTTGGGAAAAATACTTACTCCTTTAATAGTTATTATA
This sequence comes from uncultured Flavobacteriaceae bacterium, assembly GCA_964410265.1. Classification (GTDB taxonomy): domain Bacteria; phylum Bacteroidota; class Bacteroidia; order Flavobacteriales; family Flavobacteriaceae; genus Lutimonas. The sequence continues at coordinate 2,489 of CAYPHN010000044.1, forward strand.
TTGATAGCAATAATCGGAATCGGTATTGTTTACGCACCTGCTGAAATGAATACATCTTTATATGATACACCCTTTGTTGGAGGTATTTTAGAAGGGTATCAAACCTATGATGCTATTGGAGGCTTGTTAATGGGAGGTATTGTGGTTATTTCGTTAAACTTAAAAGGGTTTACTTCTTTTGCAGCAAAAAAGAATATCATAATGAAGTCTGGTTTAATAGCTGGCTTAGGTTTATTTATAATTTATGGAGGTTTGATATATATTGGGGCATTTTATAATACGCAATTTGATAATTCTGTTACACGTGCTGAATTACTGTCTGGATTGAGCATCAAAACCCTAGGCAATATAGGCACCTTGTTTTTAAGTATTCTTGTGGCACTGGCTTGCTTTACAACTGCGGTTACTATAATTGTTGGTACTGCTGATTTTTTTAAAGGCTTGTTTAATGATTCAAAATTAGTTTATACGATTACCGCTATAATAAGTTGTATTTTAGGAATAGCCATTGGTCAGTTTGACGTACATTATATTATAATTGTTGCTTTACCAGTGCTCATGTTTATTTACCCAATTACCATAGTTCTGATTTTATTAAATGTTTTGCCAGATAAATATGCACCGAAAACTGTATTTAGAGCGGTTGTTGTGGTTACGATATTTTTTAGCATACCTGACTTTATGCAATTTATTTTACCTGAGGGGAAAATACTTCCGGCTCAGGAATTGATTCCTTTAGCAAGCTATAATTTGGGGTGGTTATTACCGGCTTTACTGGTTTTTATCGGAGTTAATTTATTAAAAATGAACAAAATATCTAGTTCTGACATATAAGAAATCCTTAGTAGATTCTTTAAAAGAAAACACCTTTTGGATTGCAAAACTAAAGGTGTTTTTATAATTTAAAGAGCTTGAGTAAATTATTTTTGAGTCATTAAAGCTTCAATTTCTTCAATTTCAATAGGTATATTGGCCATTAAATTAAAAGGTTCACCATTCTCTTGAATAGCATAATCGTCTTCTAGTCTGATTCCTAGTTTTTCATCGGGTATATAAATACCTGGTTCAACAGTAAAAACCATTCCTGCTTCCATAGGTTCTGTTAAAATACCATAATCGTGTGTGTCTAAGCCCATATGGTGAGAAGTACCATGCATAAAATATTTTTTATAGGCTGGCCATTTTGGGTCTTCTTTTGCCACATCATCTTCTGTGATTAGACCTAAACTAATCAATTCTTTGGTCATTATTTTACCAACTTCCACATGATAATCTGCCCAAATTGTACCTGGAACTAATAATTTAGCTGCCGCTTTTTTCACATTTAAAACAGCGGTATAAACAGCTTTTTGTCTATCGGTAAATTTTCCGGAAACGGGAATACAACGCGTCATATCACTGGCGTAATTGGCATAACTTGCTCCAACATCCATCAAAATAACATCACCATCTTTACATATTTGGTTATTTTCAATATAGTGTAAAACACAAGCGTTATAACCAGAACCTATGATAGGAGTATAGGCAAAACCTTCAGATCGGTTTCTTATAAATTCATGAATATATTCAGCTTCAATTTCGAATTCCATTACACCGGGTTTGGTGAATGCCAAAACTCTTTTAAACCCTTTTTCGGTAATATTGCAAGCCTGTTGAATTAAATCAATTTCTTCTTTTTCTTTAACAGAACGAACTCTTTGTAATATGGGTTGGCTTCTTAAATAAGTATGTGCCGGATATTTTTTTTGTAAACTTTTAATGAATCGAGCTTCTCTAGTTTCGGTTTCAGTAGAGGCGCGATAGTGTTCGTTTGTATTGAGATATACACTTTCTGCTTGGGTCATTAGTTCAAATAATATCTTATCCAAGTCTTGCAACCAATAAACAGTCTCTATACCCGAAGTGTTAAAGGCATCTTCTTTATTTAATTTTTTACCTTCCCAAATGGCAATATGATCGCTGGTTTCTTTTAAAAATAATACCTCACGATGCTCTTTTTTTGGACAATCAGGAAAAATTACCAAAATACTTTCTTCTTGATCCACACCCGATAAGTAAAAAATATCTCGATGCTGAGCAAAGGGTAAGGCACTGTCTGCACTAACCGGATAAATATCGTTAGAGTTAAATATTGCCATGGTATTTGCCTCCATTGCCTTCTCAAATTTAGATAAAGTTGAATGGTAACCGTAATCCCG
>CAYPHN010000044.1:4696-16275 GCA_964410265.1 uncultured Flavobacteriaceae bacterium
AATAAATTATTTTTAATTGCTGCGTATTTCATGAGAATTATATTATTTTAGTTGCACAAATTTAATCAATTGTTTACAATCATAATCCCTAATTTTTAAAATAAAAAGCATGAAAAATATTCTCTTTTTTCTATTAAGTACAATTATCATAAGCAATATTTACTCCCAAAAATTAAGTAAAACAGAAAAAAAAATTTTACATGAGGTAGCGGCTAATAATGATGAAGCTATCCTATTTTTAGAAAAAGTAGTCAATATAAATAGTGGTACGCTAAATGTAGCAGGGGTAAAAGAAGTAGGAGCGATATTTTCGGAAGCTTTTAAGAATAGTGGATTTACACCTAGCTGGAAATCAATGCCAGATTCTATGAACCGTGCAGGGCATATGTTTTGTGAAATAAATTCTGAAAAAGTAAAAGGAAAAAAAATATTACTCATTGGTCATTTGGATACTGTTTTTGAAAAAGACAGTCCCTTTCAAACATTTAATAGAGATGGCGATAAGGTTTATGGCCCTGGAGTTGACGATATGAAAGGTGGAGATATTATTATTTTATATGCTCTAAAAGCACTTTATAAGATTGGCGTTTTAAAGAATACACAAATTATTGTAGCATTTACCGGTGATGAAGAGAAAGCTGGATTACCTATAAGTTTGAGTAGAAAAGATTTAATAGATGCCGCTAAGCGAAGTGATATAGCACTTGCATTTGAAAGTGCAACAGGTTTGAATTACGCAACGGTTGCCAGAAGAAGTTCAGGAAGTTGGTTGGTAGAAACACAAGGTGTTCGAGCTCATTCTTCGGGAGTCTTCAATAAAAATGTTGGTGCGGGATCGATTTTTGAAATGTCAAGAATTTTAAATGAGTTCTATACAAAATTACCTGAACAAAATTTAACCTTTAACCCGGCCGTTGTAGTAGGTGGTACTGCAGTAGATTTTGATAGCAAAACATCTAAAGGTACTGCATTTGGTAAAAGTAATATCGTAGCGCAAAAAGCAATTGTTAGTGGTGATTTAAGGTGCTTGACCCAGGAACAAATTGACAAAACAATTTTAAAAATGAAAAAAATTACCGCAAACAATTTACCAAAAACTTCAGCTTCTATAAGTTTTGAATTGAAATACCCACCTATGAAACCTACTCCGGGTAATTATGCGGTACTTAAGGTTTTAGATCAAATTAGTAAAGATATGGAACAAGGTCCTGTGGAGGCTTTTGATCCTGCTAAAAGAGGTGCTGGAGATATTTCGTTTGTAGCTAAATATGTGGATGGTTTGGATGGATTGGATACTATGGGAGGAGGTTCACACACCACAAAAGAATATATGGATTTGACACATTTTAATGCTTTAACACAAAGAGCTGCATTGTTAATTTATAGATTGATTAATCAAAAATAAAAAGCAAGTTGTTAATATTTAGAAAAAATTAAAATAATATTATGAGATACCTAATTGTTTTTGTTTTCAGTCTTTTTAGTTTAAACCCATTTTATGGGCAAGAATCTATTGTTCAAAATGTTGCTTTTAATTCTGTTGGTCCATCTATAATGAGTGGTAGAATTGTTGATCTTGACGTCAATCCAAAGAACCCGGTAGAATTTTATGCTGCTTATGCCTCTGGAGGTTTGTGGTATACAAATAATAATGGTACTACTTTTACTCCGGTGATGGATAATGCAGAAACCCTTATTATTGGAGATATTGCTGTTGATTGGAATAGCGGAACAATTTGGGTGGGTACTGGTGAGAATAATTCTTCTCGATCTTCTTATGCCGGAATAGGTATATTAAAAAGTACTGATTATGGAAAAAATTGGGACCATGTAGGTTTGAAGGATTCTCATCATATTGGACGAATTTTAATCAATCCCAATAATCCCGATGAGGTTGTAATTGGTGTCCTAGGTCATTTGTATACGCCTAACGCTGAACGCGGAATTTTTAAAACTAAAGATGGAGGAAAAACATGGTCTAAAACCTTGTTTATCAATGAAAATACGGGTATTATTGATGTAATAAGTGTGCCAGGTATGTTTCATATTTTATATGCTTCTGCTTGGGAACGCAATAGAAAATCTTGGAATTTTTCTGGCAATGGAGAAAATTCAGGCATTTATAAAAGTACTGACGCAGGGGAAACCTGGGAAAAAATCAGCAATGAAAAAAGTGGGTTTCCAACAGGCTCGGGTGTAGGTAGGATTGGTTTGACCACTTTTGATGAAAATAATATTTATGCCATTGTTGATAATCAATTCCGACGAGAAAAGGAAAAAGATAAAAAAGAGGCTAACAGAATTAATAAAGAATTAAAAAAAGAAGATTTTAAAAATATGGATAAGGCCACATTTTTAAAATTGGAAGAGAAAAAATTGAATGCGTATCTAAAATCTAATAAATTTCCTAAAAAATATTCCGCGAAAAGCGTAAAGGAAATGGTAAAGAATGATAAGATTCAGCCCAATGATTTGGCCAGTTATTTAGACAATGCCAATAATGATTTATTTGATACACCAGTTAAAGGTGCTGAAGTTTATTTAAGTAAGGACGGTGGGAAAACATGGCATAAAACCCATGATAAAAATATAGATGACTTGTTTTATTCTTACGGATATTATTTTGGAGAAATTAGAGTACACCCCAAGAATATAGATAAAATTTATGTTTTAGGTGTTCCAATTTTAAAGTCGGATGATGGTGGTAAAACTTTTAAATCTATCCAAAAAGAAAATGTACATGCCGATCATCATGCCCTTTGGATAAACTCTAACTTACAAGGTCATATGATTGATGGAAATGACGGAGGTGTAAATATAACTTATGACGATGGCGAGAACTGGATCAAAAATAATCAGCCTAATGTTGGGCAGTTTTACAGTGTAAATGTAGATAATGTAAAACCGTATAATATTTATGGAGGATTACAAGATAATGGAGTTTGGAAAGGGCCTCATAATAGTAAAGAATCAAGTTCATGGCATCAAACTGGTGCTTACCCATTTAAAAGTATTATGGGTGGTGATGGTATGCAGGTTGAAATAGATAACAGGAATGATAGTATTGTTTATTCGGGCTTTCAATTTGGAAATTATTTTAGAATCAATACCAAAACAGGTAAAAATAAGGCCATTCAACCTAAGCATGATTTGGGTGAATCAGCCTTTCGTTTTAATTGGCAAACTCCTATTTTATTATCCTCTCACAATCAGGATATTTTATATTTAGGGTCCAATAAATTACATAGATCTATGCAAAGAGGTGATAATTTTGTGGCAATTTCTAATGATCTAACCTATGGCGGGAAAGCTGGGAATGTACCTTTCGGAACGATTACTACAATTTCTGAAAGTCCGTTTCAATTTGGCTTACTTTATGTTGGTACTGATGATGGTAAGGTACAATTAACTAAAAACGGAGGAGAATTTTGGTTGGATATATCAAAAAATTTGCCACAGAATCTTTGGGTATCCAGAGTTATCGCATCTCAGCATAAAAAAGAACGGGTATTTGTTACTTTGAACGCTTATAGAAACGACGATTTTAAAGCTTATGTTTTTGTTTCAGAAGATTTTGGAAATACCTGGAATGAAATTATTTCTAATTTGCCTGAATCATCAATTAACGTTATTAAAGAAGACCCTGAAGATGAAAATATTTTATATTTGGGTAACGACCAAGGCGTTTATGTTTCTTTTGACAAAGGAATGGATTGGAGTGTTTTTGACACGTGTTTTCCAAAGGTTCCTGTGCATGATTTGGTAGTTCAGCATGAAAATAAAGATTTGGTTATTGGCACCCACGGACGATCTATTTATATTGCCAACATAGCGCCGTTACAACAATATAGTAAGATAAAAGATAAGGAGTTGACTATATTGGATTTGGAAAACAGGAAACATTCAAAATATTGGGGTAACGCTTGGAATAAATGGATGGAGCCAAATGAAGCAAATTTTGAAATTCCGTTTTATACCACAAAAGCTGGAACCAAAACCGTACAAATTAAAACGGATGATACTATTATTTTAAACGAGTGGCAGGTAGATGCAGCACGGGGATTTAATTTTGCTGATTATAATTTTACTTTCTCTAAAAAAGGATTGAAAAACTATCAAAAGAAGCATAAAGATATGGATATTGAAAAGAAAAAAAATGATAAATATTATTTGCCTAAAGGAAAATATAAAGTTGTTATCGACGGTGTTTCTGAATCTTTTATTCTAAAATAATTTGAAATAGAAGGATGAAAGCCATATGGATTTTTCTTTTGCTAACGAGTTTAAACACTTTTTCACAAAGTGCGATTAAAAAATTTACAAGCCTATCTTCACCAGAGAAGTGGTGGGTTTTTACACACCCTTTTAAAGCGAACAAAGCTTTTTATATTACCAATGATGTTTTAAAAATTACCGATTCGATTGGTAAAACCCAATTATTGGATACTGATATCAACGGAGGACAGTTAGACGCCTTTAAACACAGTTATTGGCTGGCTCGTTTATCAATTGAAATTGGAGTACGAGCCTCCTTGAAATTAGGAGAAGCTCATGAAAAAGGTAATTATAAAACCTTTAAGAAAAGGCAAAAAGAAGATGGATCGGTACCTGACAAAATAGCAACAACCATGGATCTGTTCAACAATGAAGTTGGAGCTAAAATTGCAGTTGAAAAAGAAGACTTAACCAAGCAAGAATTGATTGACATTATCATTACGAAAATTAATAAGGGTAGTATGAAGATCATTAAAAAAGACAACTTAGGCAACTTTTTAACTTGTGATAACCAGTTGATTAATTTACAACTTATAAGGGGTAAATGGGAAAACGATAAGTGCTTGGTAGCTTCAAATAAAAAACAGTAAAACTTTTACTGTAAAAACATTTTTGATTTTATTTTTTTGTCTCAATAAGTATTACACCATCCTTAGCTTTTTCTCCGTATTCTTTAGTAGCTGCTTTGCCTTTTAAAACACTGATATGTTTAATTTTATCAGGATTAATATCATCTAATTTACCATCTTCGATTTCTTTGCCATTAACAATGAATAATGGCTTTTTACCATTGGCATCGATAAGTAGCTTATTGCCTTTATGTTCCCCTTTAGATTCATCATCGGATTGGATTAAAATTCCAATATATTTCTTATCGGGATTAATTCGTTTAACAATAACTTTGTGTTTTCCACTACCTTCAGACCCAACTATAATTTCATCATCACCAGCAATTCTAATAATTTCAATACTTTTTGAAATGGCAGCATCACTGTCATTTGAAACCCATATTTTAACCTTTTTATCTATGTCATCACCTTCAATTATTTCTGACCTAACAACAAAGCTAGAATTTTCTCCACTATCATTACCGGAAAAGAATGCAAATCCATTGTTATCAACACTTTGCACTATTTTTGTACTGTCACTTACTATTACAAATACACTGTGCTTTTCATCACCTTTTTCGATATGAATTTTTTTAAGTTCTCTACTGCCCTTAGATGTAAATAACAATTTAGAAGTATGTAGATCTTTTATATTACCCAATGCAAAAGCTCCCGTTTCATTATCAATTTTTATTTTTATTGATTCTATTGGTTCAATCCCTTTTTGCGAAATATTTGCTGCACTACCTTTTTCATTTTTTACCGAAATATTAATAGCAGTAATTTCGTTTTGACTATTGTATTTTAACTTTTTAAATTTAAATGTAATTCCCTTAGTAGATAGTCTTGTTTTTAATTGTTCTAATTGGATTTTTGTAAAATCTTTTGTGATAACCTCGGCGAATTCATCTTGTTGAATTTCTATGGTTTTAACAACTTTGTGTTGTGCTATAACCTTTGTGTTAAAGGTGAAAATAAATGCAATTAGCATAGGAATTATCAATGCAAATTTGATATACATTGTTTTACTGGATCGATCTTTGTGTAACATATTTATTCTTTTTTTAATTAATGAATTATAAAAATTATTGGTTAAAGCCATTTGATAATTTGGCCAAATAGTTTTTAATAAGAGGTATTGATAATGCTTTTTATCCTTATTTAATTGAAGTGCAAACTCATCTGCAATAAACTCAAGATTTTTTTGGACTTCTTTATCAAAAAGCCAAATTAAAGGATTAAACCAGTTTAAAATAACCATAAGTTGAGAAAGTATGGTGTCCATACTGTGTAAATGATTTACATGTATTTTCTCGTGTTTGAGAATGTGTTTTAATTCCAAGTTCTTAAATTGAGTAGGGTTAAAAACGATAAAATTAAAAAATGAGAATGGTGTAATATGTTTTTTAGTTGTAATCATATAATATTTACCCTTTTTAATTTTAGGGTTTTTATATAAAAACCATAGCAATGCGCCTAGTTGTGTAAAGAATCTTAGTGTAAAGAATATTACACCTACTACATATAATATAAGTAAAATTTGAGACCATTCCATGGTGTTGAATTCTGCCGTTGGTGTTATACTGTTGAAGGCTATATTTTCTGGAATAGGTGTTGCGGCTATAGTAACAAATTTTGAAATAGTAATGAGCGGAATTAATATAGCGGAAAGAAAGCCGATTAAAAAATAGATTCTAATGGATCTAAAAAAAGTTTCATTTTGTAAAAACATTTTGTAAAACACATAAAATATACTAAGTACAGCTGTTGATTTAAGTAGATACTCCATATTAAAAAAATTAATTCATTTTGTTTTTTTCGATACTTGCTATTATTTCTTTTAATTCTTCAATACTTATCTTTTCTTCTTTTGCAAAAAAGGTTACCACATTTTTATAAGAATTCTCAAAGTAATTTTGAATGGTTTTATGCATGTACTTTTTTCTATAGGTTTCTATAGATACATTCGGTATATATTGGTAAGTATTACCAAAGGAAACGTGCTTAACAAAACCTTTCTCCTCCATATTTCGAATAATAGTAGAAATGGTATTATAATGAGGTTTAGGATCTGGTAATTCGGCAACAACCTCCTTGACAAAAGCTTTTTGCAGTTTCCACAATACCCTTAAAATTTCTTCTTCTTTGTTTGTTAGTTTTTCCATAGGTTATTAAATCTAATTCAAAGTTAAACTATATTTATAGTTAAGCAACTATATTTGTAGTTTTTAACAAAATTTTAATATCTTTATTTTAGAATTGCTTGATTCACGGCCAAAATAATTCATTTATATTTGCAAAAAATCTTATATGAATTATCTATTGCTACTTGCTGGATTTGTTATTTTAATTTTAGGGGGCAATTGGTTGCTTAAAGCCGCAATAGGTTTATCATTGCGTTTACGGATTCCTAAAATTGTAATAGGTATGACAGTGGTTTCGTTTGCAACCTCTATGCCTGAATTAATTGTAAGTATCAATTCCGCATTAGACGGTCATCCTGATATTGCCTTGGGAAATGTGATAGGTTCGAATATTGCAAATCTAGGGCTAGTACTTGGTATCGTAATCATATTATCTTCAATTGAAGTGGAGAAAAGTTTTTATAAGATTGATTGGCCAGTAATGATGCTAGCATCTGTAGTTTTATACTTTTTTCTTGCCAATGATGGCGTGTTGGAAAGGTATGAAGGACTTATTTTGTTTGTATTATTAATAGTGTTCTTAGTTTATATATTAAAAGTACAAAAGAACGATACGTCTGACGAATCCATAGATGATGAAGAGGTGTTACCGATTCATTTAATATTAATTTATTTGGTTATTGGAGGAATCGGACTTTGGGGTGGTTCGGAATTATTGATAAAAGGCGCAGTAAATTTAGCCAAGCATTTTGAAATAAGTAAACGAATTATAGGTGTTACTGTAATATCTATTGGCACCAGTATTCCTGAATTGGCAGCCTCAGTAATAGCTGTTGTTAAAAAGGAGAAAGCAATTTCTCTAGGCAATTTAATAGGTTCTAACATCTTCAATATCTTAGCGGTTTTAGGAATAACCTCTATGATTACTCCTATTCAAGTAATGGATAATAGGTTATTAACCAATGATATTATTTGGATGTTGGTCTTTGCTTTGGTTATTGTTCCACTTGTTTTTATACCTATTAGAATGAAATTAACATGGAAAGAAGGCTTAATTCTACTAGGAGGCTATGTTATTTTTATCACTTTGATGTTGTAATATTAATTTCTCATAAATTTTTAACCAAATATTGTCAAACCTGTAAAAAGTAGGGTTGATTTTTGTTTGAGTTACAAAAACAAGGGTTTAACCCTAAAAAAAATGGGGTAAATGCTTTTTTAGTTGTAAAAATTTATATTTTTGTGCCTTCAATTAAAAAAAATTAAATATGACAACTTTTCGATTTCAAGCACTAAGAGAAACTTTTAACCGTAAACCGGTTAAATTTACGGAACCAACAAAACATTCAGAGGCTTTTGGTATCAATGTATTTACCGAAAACTCTATGCGTCAATATTTAACCAAAGAGGCATATAATGGAGTAATGAGTGCCATGACCAAAGGCACAAAAATAGATAGAAAAATTGCAGATCAAGTTGCCTCTGCAATGAAAGAATGGGCCATGTCAAAAGGCGTAAGCCATTACACACACTGGTTCCAACCATTAACTGGAGGTACAGCTGAAAAGCATGATGCCTTTTTTGAACCAACAAGCGGTGGAAATGCCATCGAAAGATTTGGAGGAAATGAATTGGTACAACAAGAACCAGATGCATCTAGTTTTCCAAATGGAGGTATAAGAAATACTTTTGAAGCAAGAGGTTATACAGCTTGGGATCCAACATCACCAGCATTTGTTTATGGAACAACCTTGTGTATTCCAACAATTTTTGTTGCATATACTGGTGAGGCCTTAGATAATAAAACACCTTTGCTAAGAGCTTTACAAGCAATTGACAAACATGCAACAGCTGTAGCAAAATATTTTGATAGAAACGTAAACAAGGTAAATGCGTCTTTAGGTTGGGAACAAGAATATTTTTTAATTGACAAAGCATTGGCTATTTCTCGTCCGGATTTAATTATGACAGGTCGTACCTTATTAGGTCATTCTTCTGCCAAAGGGCAGCAATTAGACGATCATTATTTTGGTAGTATTCCGCAAAGAGCAATGAATTTTATGCGTGAACTGGAATACGAAAGTATGAAATTGGGTATTCCTGTAAAAACCAGACATAACGAAGTGGCTCCAAATCAATTTGAATTGGCACCAATTTATGAAGAGGCAAATTTAGCAGTAGATCATAATTCTCTATTGATGGACATTATGGGTAAAATTGCTTCTAAACATAATTTTAAATTATTATTGCACGAAAAACCGTTTGCAGGAATTAACGGTTCGGGTAAACACAATAACTGGTCATTGAGTACCAATACAGGTGTAAATTTATTAGGCCCTGGTAAAACGCCAATGCGTAATTTAGAATTTTTAACTTTTTTCATCAATACCATCAAAGCAATTCATGAACATGAAGAGTTAATGCGTGCGGGAATAGCTTCTGCTAGTAATGATCATCGCTTGGGTGCAAATGAAGCCCCACCAGCAATTATTTCTGTATTTATTGGTGAGCAATTGACCAATGTTTTAAAAGAATTAGAAGGTGTTACTAATGGTAAATTATCACCTCAAGAAAAAACAGATCTTAAATTGAATGTAGTTGGAAAAATTCCTGAAATTTTATTAGATAATACAGATCGTAACAGAACTTCTCCTTTTGCCTTTACAGGAAATAAATTTGAATACAGAGCTGTTGGCTCTATGGCAAATTGTGCCAATCCAATGACAATTTTGAATACCATTGTTGCAAAACAATTAAAAGATTTTAAAATTGAAGTAGATAAATTAATTGCAAATAAAGAATTGAAAAAAGATGAAGCTATATTCAATGTATTACGTGAATATATCAAATCATCAAAAGATATTTTATTTGAAGGGAATGGTTACGGACAAGAATGGGAAGATGAGGCTGCTAGAAGAGGTTTAAGTAATAATAAAACCACACCAGTTGCTTTAAGGGCTAAAGTGAGTAAAAAAACCATTGATCTTTACGATGAAATGGAGGTAATGAGTAAGGTAGAGATTGAAGCCCGTCATGAAATTGAATTGGATGAATATTCTTTACGAATTCAAATTGAAGGAAGAGTTTTAGGAGATATTTCACTGAATCACATAATACCTGCTGCGGTAAATTATCAAAATGTATTGATTAAAAATGTTACCGGTTTAAAAGATGTATTCGGTCCAGAATTTGAATCTATCGCGAAAGAACAATTGGAATTAATCAAATCTATTTCGAAACATATAAGCGGTATCACCACCAAAGTAAAATTGATGGTTGACGAACGTAAAAAAGCAAATGTAATGGAAGATGTAGAAGCTAAATCCATTACTTACTGCGAAAAAGTAAAACCGTATTTTGAAGAAATAAGATACCATTGTGATAAACTAGAATTAATGGTTGACGATAACCTTTGGCCATTAGCCAAATATCGCGAGATGTTATTTACAAGATAGTTTTAACCCATTTTGAACAAAATATAACCTTTTGCGACGGTCTTAATACTTAATGTATTTTTGAATGTTTAATTATTAATTAATATCATGGTTAGTATTCATATAAAAATACAGAGGTCTTATAATTTGAATCTATAAAGGCGAGTTGATTCATAAATATTTCAGGGATTTCGTCTTTTTGTTTGTTTAATACAACAAAATATAATTTGTTGTGCAATTTAATAACAGAATCTAATGTCTTTGAGTTTTGGATGACTTTTGCTTTTCCAGATGAGTAGAATTGCCCTGAATACGATTTGCGTTTCCAATAATAAATAGGTACATTCTTTTCATTGGAGGAAATATTTTGGTTAGATAAAAGGTATTTATCAGAATTGACATAGTTATCTACCATTCCTGATAAAAAAATAAAAAATCCAAGAATAACAAGTACAGGGAATATTGACCCGATACCTAATAAAATTTTCTTCTTTTGATAATCATTCCACCAATGAGCCATCAAAAGTGCGATAGGAACGGAAACAGGGAGAACATAGGTATGTAATATATTCTTAGAAAATGTAAAGAAAACAGGTGTCCAAAAAAGCCATAAAACTAAATAAGAAGTCCATTTATTTTTAAAGATTGTTTGTCGTTTCTTCCAAAACATATATAAAACGATCTGTATCCATGGAAATGTAAAAATCAATAAAAAAATCCAAATCATTCCAAGAGGTTGTGATTTAGGTCCACCATATAAATCACCCTGCCAACTGGGTTCAAAAAAACGTTTAAAATGTTCGCCAATTATAAAATAATCTATAAATCCTGGAGATTTTAGTTCTACTAAAATATACCAAGGTATAGCAATGAGAAAAGTAATTAAAATCCCTAGAGCCCACGGTAATTTTATTAAGACTTCTTTAAATCTTCCTTTTTCTAGCAAACACCAGATAAAAATAGGAGGAATTGTTAATATTAATACTATGGGTCCTTTAGCCAATAGCCCAAAACCAATGGCGATAAAAAACAAATAATTCCAAAACGATCTTTTATCATTATGTATTGCTTCCCAAAAAGAAAGCATAATTAGTACAATAGAAAATGCTAATGCAGAA
>CAYPHN010000045.1:0-15979 GCA_964410265.1 uncultured Flavobacteriaceae bacterium
ATAATTCCCGAAAAGCTAAATCCATCGAGTATATCTTACAATATCTGAAGCCCATAAACTATGGTCTCTCGTTAAGCCCATTGCGATTCCATAAAAAGAAATCACAAAGGCAACGAATGCAATATTTACATAACACTTCCCACAATTAAAATATTATCAAGATCATAAGTAGTTGAAACACCAGGGTCTCCTCCTAAATATTTAAAAGCAATATTTACCTTACCTTTTAGACAATCTAAATTTATTAATCCTGATGAAATAAAATCATTTACATAGGAGTTTCCAGGCCCAACGGAAATTTTTACATCCAATTGCTTCCAAGTGGCATTTTTTATATCGCCATCAAAATTTGTAGAAACCCAAACAGTTAAAATAGTACCATTATCAAAAGATGCCTTGGTATCGAATGATACAATTTCATTACTAGAATTACTCAAATCAATAGCAGGAGATATCAGCCACACCTCTAATGGGTTTTCTTCTGTGTTGAAAGCTGAAATTTGCATACTAACGTTCCCTTGGGAGCTTCGTTTTTTAAATTTCGTATTCCCCAAATAAACATTCTTGTTAATCCACCCTAAGTCTTCTAAATCTTTTGTTTTTTTAACCTCCTGAAAATTTTCAAAAAATAGTATTTTGGTATAAACAGAATTATTTATTTCGCAATTGTAAAATTCAGGATCACATCTATTATCCTCCGAAAAATCAATTGTTGAAGGGTCATTTAAAACCAAAATATATTTTTTCGCATAAAAATCTTTGGTCAAAACAGCACTTAAATTTCCACTTTTATCAGGGATTATGTTCGATTTAAAATCCGAAAAAGAACTTGTACTTAAAATGGTATTTATACTGTTTTCACACTGTACTAAAACTCTTTCTCCGTTAAATCTATCGAATTTTTCTCCGGCATAAGTTTTACCAATTTCATCGTTTTTAAACTGTATATTTTCAATTTGAATAAAGGTTCCTATTTTGTCATTATTCAAATCAGAAAGGGAAATTTGATTCGCTTCTATATTTTCAACAATAGATGAGCGAATTATAAAATTGTTCAATAAGGATTCTGGTATTTCCTCTACTTTATTTTTTAAGGTATACCCTATTTTATACTTTCCTTCATTGTTCACGATAATCCTGCCATTTTTATAAATACCTTTCTACCATAGTTGTATTTGGTATAGTATGCTCTTAAGTCAATCATAATTTCAATTCCTGATGTTGGGTTTTTATAATTGTCTTGAACAATCAAGCTTTTATAAAAATTTCCTGCTGCATCACTTGAAATAACAAATCCTTCAATGATAGTATTGTCATTCTCTCTAAAGGTGTAAATATCTTCACCGGATTGATCTAAGGCATTTTTGGCAGCCAATATATTTGTATTTGCTAAAATATCGAATTCTTCTATAGATATTTTAGGAATTTCGAAATCATCGATTTGAACACAAGAAAAATGCATTGTTAAAATTATAACTAAAATTGTATGTGATATTTTATTCATTTTTAAGTCTTTTTAAATTAAAACCTGTAATAAACAGAGGCGAAATAACTCGTGCCATAACCAAACCAATATTTTGGACCAAACAAAGGTTTATCCCTAATTTGATCTTCTAATAGTGTATTGTAATTTGCATTACGTGATTGCTCAAACCCGCCTGTTTTATAGGGTGTATTTAAAAGGTTACTCACATTGGCAAAAAACCCGATATAATGGTTATTAATTTTCCATGATTTTCCACCAACAAGATTTACCAAAAAATAAGCTGTAAATTTCTCTTGCTGCAATAATTTTTTTGCAATATTTAAATCGTAATCGTCAATTGGGAGTCCGTCAGCATCTAAATAGAAATTCTTGGTTCGCGTGATTGGCGCAATATCTATAAAAGCATTTTTAAAGTAATTACCTGTTGCTCCAAACCACCAGTATTTAGGACTGCTATATTCAAAACCAACAGAATAAGCTTGTTGAGGTCCACCAGCAACAAAATAGTTTTTCAATAAAACTTCTCCGTAATTTAATGGCTCGGTAAAATCATCAGAAGTTAGATAAAGATTTGGGTTATTTGTATAAACAGATTGACCAATAGCGGCAACTCCTTTTAGTTTTATATTCATCAATACCGGAACCTCAACACCTATTTCAATTCCCATATTTTGTTGGTTAATACCTGTTAGTACTTCTTGGACAAATGCAGTGGTTTCTGAGGTATTATTTAAATTTAATCCATCGGCAAAATAAAACGAAATGTCCGTTTGATCTTTTATATCAATCATATAAGCAGTGATTTTTGCATTAATTTTTGGATGCCTCAAAAAATAGCTCACATCGATTGCAAAAGATTTTTCATTAATAAGACCTATTACGATATCATTATTTTCCCTAGCATTTGAAAAAGAATTTTGAAGGGTTGGAGCATTGGATAAAAAAGAAGTGTTGGCTGTAAAAATATGCCTACCCGTTAATTTATAAGTTACACCTGTTTTAACTCCAAAAGACAAAAAATTTAATTCTTTGCTTTTGCCAAAGGATGCATTTTCTGGATATGCTCCATTTTCAAAAAGCCCAGTTCTTTGGTAAGAGGTACCAACAAGATCAAAAGCCAAATATGCATCTAACTTTCTTGTACTATATAAAGTTTGAGCAAAACCGCTGTACACCTTGGTGTCAAAATTAAAATTATATTTAAATCGTTCATTTTCAAGAACTATCCTATTTGGGTTCTTTAAATCATTTTGAGCCTCTTGTATATTGTTTTCATAAGAATCGACATCTAAATATCCTTTACCACCTAATAAATCTAGCATCCATGCAAAATTTTCTGAACGCAATTGTTTGTATTCTACATTGGCATTTATAATAAATTTGTCACTCATTTTTTTATATAAAATTGTATTGAAAGTAAATTGTTTATCATCATTCCTATCTTCATACAAAGCGTAAATAGAACTCCCGTTGTTACCAATATTTTGATTTGCCTCATACAAGTCAGTCCACTTAATTTGTCCGTTTTTTAAAAATTCTTTTTCGGCCAAGTAAGCATTCGCATAATCAGGATTATTAGGATCTCTTAGAAAATAACTTGGTAATTTTTGATAGTATGTAGGATCGGGGTTAGTGCCTCCTCCAATAATATTTTGATCTCCATTATTGTTTTCAATGATTTGAGCTCCTCCATAATCTAACCTACTATTCCCTGCTTTTCCAAATTGATAAGTAATATTGGTTTGCAGTGAGGTATTTGTATCTATATTCCAAAAATGATTCAATTGTAATATTGGTTCTACAATTTTTCTTATTCGTGAATTTCTTAAATCGCCTTTTTGAAATCCCCAGTAACCATTGTATTTTGTATCCTTAAGGTCATATACTTCTTGTGTATTGGGTGAAGATTTCCCTCTTATATTATTTGCATAAATAGCTGTAAAATTTAAAGATTGCTTTTTATTAATAATTTTTTCAATGGCAATAAATAAAGAATTTGCATCATAGAGAGTCCCTTCTCTAAAACCAGAATTGGCATATCTTCGAGATACAGAAAAAGTATAGGCCCAACCATTATTTAAAAGGCCGCTACCAAAACTCGCCATCAACCGCCCTCTATAACTCCTGTTGGATGAGGCATATGAAATTTTAATGCCTTTTGAATAGTTGGCTGCGTTTGTAATAATATTTGTTACCCCGGCCAAATTGCCAAATGTTTTTGCTGATGCCGTGGTATTCAATGTAAATTCTTGATTTCTTAATACATCGTTTAAACCACCCCAATTACTCCATTGTGGTCTGTTATTATACAATTTGTTCAAACTCACCCCATTCAATAGCACTTTAGAATATTCAGAACCTAAATTTCTCGGTCTAAAAAATGTAGGACTAAATTCATAGGCAACAGTTTTTAAGAAAACATCTTTTGTAGCCACCAACAAACCAGAAATGGAGTTAGATTCCCCTTTGTCGTTAACCAATAAATCTTCGTCATTTAAATTAATAAAACTTTGATCTATTTCTTGTTCTATTTTTTCCGTCAAGCGGATAATACCAAGGTTTATATCAGGATTTATACTATCAAGATTTACAGGTATTTTTAAGGTTTCAAAACCGATTAATGAAATTTTTAAAACCACATCATTTAATGGAATGCGACTAATATGAAAACTACCGTCTGATTTTGAAAACACGGATAAATTATAATTTTGAACAGCAATATGTACATTTTCTAAATCTATTGCTGTTGATTTTTCAATTATTTTACCTGAAATAGAGCCAATTAATTGTGCATGCATCCAATAAATAGAAGTCATAAAAAAAATGAAAAAACAAATAGTGTTTTTCATATCAAATTGAAAATGATAGGGTTAGTTAACATTAATTTGATGATGAAAAAAGATCAAGGTTAACATAAAAATATTTTTCAGAATTTATGTTAACCTTCGATATACTTTTTACACTAATATTTACTAATCCCATTTATTGGATTGCATAAAAAGCATAACATATCGTTCTTATTTACTTTGTTGTTCATTATACACTCCCCTCAATGTCAAAATACCAAATATAAAATAAGAACGATTGCTTTTTATAATGTTGAAAATCTTTTCGATACAATAAATAACCCAGAGACATTTGATGATGATTTTACACCGAAAGGGAAAAATCATTATAATTCAAAAATTTATTGGCATAAAATTGACAATATCAGTAAGGTTATATCTCAAATTGGATTTGATGCTTCTAAAACGAGCCCTGCAATAATTGGTTTGGCAGAAGTAGAAAACAGAGATGTTTTAGAAGATTTAATCAACACAAAATTTCTTAAAAACAAAAAATACCAAATCATCCATTTTGATTCTCCAGATAGAAGAGGTATTGATGTAGCTCTTTTGTATCAAGAAAAATATTTTACACCTGTTAATCAAGAAATTTTCGAAGTAAAACTATGGGAAGATTCAGGCAAAAGAATCTATACTCGAGATATTCTATTAGTTAGCGGCTTATTAGAAAATGACCTTATTCACATTATTGTTAATCATTGGCCTTCTAGACGAGGAGGCCGGGTTAAAAGTGAGCCTAAAAGAGCGAAAGCGGCCTTTGTTGCACAACAAGTAATTGAGAAGATCAATCAAAGTAATAAAAATGCTAAAATTTTAATTATGGGAGATTTTAATGATGACCCCATAGATAAAAGCTTAAAAAAAGGGTTAATTAGTACAGGTAAATACCAACAAATAAGTAATGCATCTCTCTATAACCCAATGGAAAGTATGTTTGATCAAGGTTTAAACACTTTAGGCTATAGAGATGGGTTAAATTTATTTGATCAAATATTGATGAGTTATGCTTGTTTGGATTTAGATAAAAATTTTACCTCCTTTAAGTTTTATAAAGCAGGGATCTTTAATCCGGGATTTATTATTTCACAAAAAGGAAGATACAAAGGCTACCCGTTTCGAAGTTTTCAAAATAACAATTACACTAAAGGGTATAGTGACCATTTCCCTGTTTATATTTATCTAATCAAAAAAAACTAATTCTGAATTTCACACAGTAATTATTAATTAAATTATAATGCTATTGGCATAATTTTTGATTAAAAATAATCTTGTATAATTAAAAATATTTTCATGAAAAAATTAATCGTAATTACCCTTTTTTTTATAACTTTTAATTCTCTAGCTCAAGAAGTTGTAAATAAAGAAAAGTCACATGAGCTAAAACTTAATGCCTTTAATATTATATTATTTAAATCTATTGAAACCTCTTATGAATATTTAATTAATGATGAGTCTTCAGTGGGGATTTCTTTATTGGTCAATTTAAATGATGATAATTCTGATGGTCCAAATTATAATGAAACATTTGCCATAACACCTTATTATAGACATTTCTTTTCAAGAAAATACGCTTGGGGATTTTTTGTAGAAGGTTTTGGAATGTTTAACACACAAGAACTTGATTCTTATTATTATGACGGATTTAATGGAGGTTCTAACAATGTAGAAAAGACAACAAATTTTGCTTTAGGGCTTTCTTTAGGGGCTAAGTTTGTGAGTGAAAAAGGATTTGTTTTTGAATTTTATGGAGGGATTGGTAGAAATTTATTTACTAGCAATAGTGATTATTATTCTGAAATTGTTCCTCGATTAGGAACTTCTTTTGGCTATAGGTTTTAATAATATACAAGATTTTTTTGCGTAATAAGAGCTGAGTGTATTATATTTCTTCACAATAAGATTTATGTCTAAATAATTTATTTTAGCTTTTTTTGTAAAAATTATAAAGACTATCTAATTCGCAGTTTTCAAAATAACAAATCTGCAAATAGATATAGCGATTATTTCGCTGTATATGTTTATCTAATTAAAAAACAAAAACAGTTTGTTCCCAAATGATCATTGGCTTATTGAAAAGAAAATAAATTCTTTATCCAATTTTATTTTATCTTTAAGCTTTTTTAAATTTGGTTGAAGGACTTTTGACTTGGTTAAAAAGGATTTTTTTGAGGCGTAATCTACAGGTTTACTTTGATATTTCATCTTTTTTACCTGCTTAATAGTCTTTAATAAAATCTATGTAAAATTAAAATAAATATTTTTCTATTGAAAAAAATCAATAATAGTATTCTCTTTATCTTTCTAATTGTTCATTTTACCTATTCTCAAGAATGGAAGAGCCTTAAACAATTTAAAAAAGAAACAGGAAACTCAAAACTTTGTGAGGGATGCTGGTTAACAAAAGATCGAAAAAATAATACTTCTATATGGATCTTTGCGAATCAATATAATCTTAAATCTAATAATGGAAGTAAAAAATATATCTCAATCAGTCAAAAAAGAGATTTTTATTTGTGGTTTGATAAAGAAATAAAGAGCAAACATCACGAAATAAAATGGATTGGTATTGCTTATGTTGCTGCTAATCAACTCTCAAAAGTAGACATAAAACTTATCCGTTTTTTTATAGTTAGAAACGATGAAGTTGTTCGGTTTTTGAATAATGGTTCTAATGAAGTGTTTGATTTTTCTTTTCCGCATTTAAAGGAAGTTTATTATTCTAAAAAAATAATAAAAGGATTGGATGCAAAAAAATGGGATCGTAAGTATGGACTTGAAGAACAATGTCAGGTACTTGATCCTCTATATAAAAACTTATCTGCTAAAGCCATTAAAAAATTGGAAAAAATGGCTAAAGGGAAGGGTCTTTTTTCTATAGCTGTTTCAAAAGAAATAGAATATGAGGGGGAATTAATGGACTGTAACCTAAGGTATGAGCATGGTGTAAACAAATTACTTCCTTACTATTTGGGTGCATTATAAATGTTAATTTTAATGACAATCAATAATAAATTGAAATTTTATTTAAACATAAATTATACGATAAGGTATAATGTCAAACTACTTTTGATTCTTCTTATTACCGTAAATATCTCGGCCTACTCACAAACCGATTGGGTAAACTATTTGATAAAAAAAGAAAAAGGATTTATGGCCGTAACAATCGATTTAGATTTCAATAACTATAAACCCAATTACAAAAATCTGTTAATTGTCGGTACAGATTATAAAAACTATTATAAAAACGGCTTTCCTAATGAAAAAGGATTGGCAAAACTCTACGCGTATTCAGATACTACAGCAATGATCATAGATCGTTATACTAAGAATCAGATTGTTGGAATAATAACATATCATGGTACTGCCTTTGATATATTTTATGTGAAAGATACAATACAGATACGCGAAAATTTGAAAAAGGGACTTGAGAAAAACTTTAGCAATTCATCAAGTTATATTTACCTTAAAAAAGATAAAAATTGGAGATATTATTTCGATAATTTATTCCCTGAAAATGTAGACAATAATCTATTAGCCAATCACCAATATCTTTTTGATTTATTAGCGCAAGGAGATAATTTATCTGGTTTGAGAAAAATAAATCATTGGGTTTCTTTTAAAAACACAAAAAAAAGATTGAAATTTATCAATCAAATTAAGCCATTAGATTTTGTTATTGATTCTATCCAATTTAAAAAAGAAAGAAAAGTTCCTTATGCTCTAGTTGTCTCAAGAAAAGATTCTGTAAACCCCAAATCAATTAATCAAGTCACGCAATTGCTTCAGCTTCTTATTGAAAAACACAATGGTATTTATGCAGGTTGGGGAACCGAAAGAATAATTCAAGACTAAAAAAGCACACGAACCACTTCTTCAATTTTTGAAACTTTTATTATTTCAATATGATAATTTTTATTTGTAATTTTATTGAATTTTGATAGAATAATTTTTTCAAAACCTAATTTTTCAGCCTCGATAATTCGCTGATCGATTCGATTTACAGCTCTTATTTCTCCTGCCAAACCAACCTCTGCCGAAAAACAAATATTTTGAGCAATAGGGTCATCCTCATTAGAGGATAAAATCGCACAAACAACGGCTAGATCTATTGCAGGGTCTTCTACTTTTAAGCCGCCAGCAATATTCAAAAAAACGTCTTTGGCTCCTAATCTAAATCCTGCACGTTTTTCTAAAACTGCCAAAAGCATATTTAAACGTTTGATATTATAGCCAGTTGATGATCGTTGTGGTGTGCCATAAACTGCTGTACTCACCAAAGCTTGCACTTCGATCATTAAAGGTCGCATACCTTCTAAGGTAGCCGAAATAGCCGTTCCGGTAAGATCTGAATCTTTTTCAGAGATCAATATTTCTGATGGGTTACTTACTTCTCGTAAGCCTGTATTTAGCATTTCATAAATTCCTAATTCGGCCGTAGAACCAAATCTGTTTTTTTGTGCACGCAATATTCTATAAGTATGATTTCTATCCCCTTCAAACTGTAAAACCACGTCTACCATATGCTCCAATATTTTTGGCCCAGCAATAGTACCTTCTTTAGTAATATGACCAATTAAAATTACTGGCGTATTGGTTTCTTTTGCAAACTTGATCAACTCAGCAGTGGTTTCTCTTATTTGTGAAATACTTCCTGGAGATGCTTCTATATAATCTGTATGCAAGGTTTGAATAGAGTCAATTACCACCACATCAGGAATGGTCTCTTCAATAATTTTAAAAATATTTTGAGTTTTTGTTTCCGTTAAAATCAAACAATTTTCATTTTTTCCTTCCAGTCTTTCTGCACGTAATTTAATTTGTGACTGACTTTCTTCTCCAGAAACATAGAGTACCTTACTTTGCATTAATAATGCTATTTGTAAAAGCAAAGTTGATTTACCAATACCGGGTTCACCTCCTAATAATATCACAGATCCTTTTACAATACCGCCTCCTAAAACTCTGTTTAATTCATCATTATTTGCTGGAATTCTATCTTCTTGAGAAATTGATATTTCTTTAATTTTTAGAGCTTTAGAAGATTTTTTTATTGTGGTTGATTGTTTCCAGTTTCTTTTTTCTTCTTTTTGTACTACTTCTTCAACAATGGTGTTCCACTCATTACAAGAATTACATTTACCAATCCATTTTGGAAATTGAGTGCCACAATTTTGACAAAAGAAAGTGGTTTTTGTTTTAGCCATTTTTAGAAGTTATAACCTGCGGTAAATTTAAGATGACTATTCCTTACATCTAGGTTACTACTAGAAGAAAAGGGTTTAGGTAAACTCACAAGAGTTGTTAAACCTTGATAGAACCCCAGTTCAAAAAACAATTTATTTACTTGAAACCCACCTCCAAAATTAAACCCTAAGTCTATATTCTTGTCAATCAGGGCATAATTAAATGCTAGTTTTTCTTGCTTCAATAAAAAACCAATTTGTGGCCCCACTATCATGTAAATTTTATTCCCAAACTTAAAATCTAATGAAAGATTGAGATAATTTAATTTAGTGTCTATTTCTGACAAAGAAATTCCGTAACCGCCATCATTATCCGTTCTTACTCTATCTCCTTGTTGAGAATAGCTTAATTTTGGTCTAAAACTAATTCTTTCAGATAATTCTAAATCATATAACACCCCAATTTGAAAACCAAAAGAGTTTTCTGCCGATATTTGCTTTTGAATACCATCTGTGAAATAAGAATAATTTACACCTGTAAAAACACCAATATTTTTTTGAGCTGTGGTATTTAATGTTGCCGAAAAAATTAATAATAAAATAACTTTTTTCATTTTTCTAAATGTTTTAATTCCAGTTTTTCTCCATCAAAAACAGCATAGGTAAAATGTGTAATCCAATCACCTGTATTGATGTATTTACTATTTTCACCCACTTGAATTTCCATGGGTAAATGTCGATGACCAAATAGGAAAAAGTCAAAATGTTTTGTTCCTAATTTTCTTTTAGCATATTGTACCAACCATTCATTTTCTTCTCCTAAAAAATGAACATCCTCATCGCCAGATATTAGTTTGTTTTTTGTTGATAAATACTGTGCCAAACCTACACCTATATCTGGATGTAACCATTTATAAAGCCACTTTGAAATTGGGTTAGTAAATACTTTTTTCATTCGTTTGTACCCTTTGTCTCCTGGGCCTAGCCCATCGCCATGCCCTATTAAAAATTTTTTATTATTAAATGTGAATTCCTGAGGTTTGTGGTAAATAGGTATATTTAACTCCTTTTCAAAATAGTCATTCATCCATAAGTCGTGATTGCCTACAAAAAAATAGATTGGTATACCGCTGTCGCGAATTTCTGCAAGCTTCCCTAATACTCTAACATAGCCCTTAGGAATTACATGTTTGTACTCAAACCAAAAATCAAATAAATCACCAAGTAAAAAAATAGCTTCGGCATTTTTTTTAATTTTGTCTAACCAAAGCACAAATTTCTTTTCGCGAAGCAGACTATTTTTATAATCTGGTATTCCAAAATGTTGATCAGAAGCAAAATATATTTTTTTATTATTGTTCATTGAAATGTTTTCCTTGGTTTTACAAGTTTTCCACTTTCGTGGGAATGACATCTTGAAATGACAGTTTTTTATTTTTAAAATCTATTCTTGATCACTCGCAAACCATTCTGCATATGAATTTGCCGTCTCATTTAGCTTTAACGAATGTAAGGAAACATTTTGAGGTAATTGCGCTTTAATTTTACTGGCAAAATCAAACAACATATTTTCACTGGTAGGTTGGTAGGGAACCAAAACTATTTTATGAGAATGATCTTCAATTGTTCTGGCCAATTCAATATGTGGCGAATTTTTATTCAATACAACTGCATGGTCAAACACATCAACTATTTCTTTTTTTACAATATGTTTTAAATCGCCAAAATCCATTACCATTCCGTTTTTGGGATGTTCCATATCTTCAATTGGTAAACCTATTACGGTTACATATAAATGATAACTATGGCCATGAATGTTTTTACACTTACCATCATAGCCATACAAGGCATGAGCCGTTTCAAAATCGAAATGTTTAGTAATTCTTATTTTCTTCATTAAATTACACCCCTAACCCCTCTCAAGAGGAGAACTTAAAGTGAACGGTTTTGATTATATAACTTTTAATTTTTTTCCTACTTTAATAAAAGCCGCGATGGCCTTATCTAAATGTTCTTTCGTATGAGCAGCACTAAGCTGTACTCTTATTCGGGCTTTCTCCTTAGGTACAACGGGAAAGAAAAACCCTATAACATATATTCCTTCTTTTAATAATGCATTCGCCATGTCTTGTGAAAGCCTTGCATTGTACAACATTACTGGCACAATTGCGGCATCGGCTCCAACCAAATCAAATCCAGCTGCCTCCATGTTTCTGCGAAAATAATTGGTGTTTTCTTCTAGTTTATCTCTTAATGAGGTGTCTGAATCAATCATTTCAAATACTTTTAAAGAAGCGCCAACAATAGCGGGTGCTAGTGAATTTGAAAATAAATACGGTCTTGATTTCTGACGTAAAATTTCAATGATTTCCTTTTTGCCAGTAGTATATCCACCCATTGCTCCGCCGAGGGCTTTACCTAAAGTACCAGTAACAATATCTACACGACCCATCACATTTTTAAGCTCTACGGTACCTCTTCCGGTTTTACCGATAAAACCAGCAGCATGACACTCATCAACCATAACCATGGCGTCATACTTATCAGCCAAATCACAAATTTTATCTAATTGAGCAACGATACCGTCCATAGAGAACACACCATCGGTTACAATAATTTTAAATCGATGATTTTGTTTATTCGCTTCAATAAGTTGCTGTTCCAAATCAGCCATATCGTTATTTGCATATCGATAACGAGCTGCCTTACATAGTCTTACGCCATCAATAATAGATGCGTGATTTAAAGCATCGGAAATAATCGCATCCTCTTTACCTAATAACGGCTCAAAAACCCCACCATTTGCATCAAATGCAGCAGCATATAATATGGTGTCTTCGGTTTGATAAAAATAGGCTATTTTCTGTTCTAAATTTTTATGGATATCTTGTGTCCCACAAATAAATCGTACGGATGACATACCATAACCGTGTGTATCCATAGCATCTTTCGCAGCTTGAATCACTTCAGGGTTACTCGATAACCCTAAATAATTATTGGCACAAAAATTAATTACTTCTTCACCTGTTGCAATTTTAATAATGGCATCTTGTGAGCTGGTTATAATTCTTTCGTTTTTATACAAACCGGCCTCATTTATTGACTCGAGTTCTTTTTTTAATTGTTGTTTTATATTACCGTACATAGTTTGTTTTCTTGGGGAATACAAAAGTAAGTATTATAATTTAAGATTTATGATACAAAATTTGAGATTTTAATTTGGTATTTTTGCAAAGGCCAAGGAAATTGACATTTAAGTTTACTTCTTGGTATTTAATATGTGAAAAACTATGTCAAGAGACGAAAAAACAAAACAAGGCTGGGAAAATATTCAAAAGGAAATTTCTGAAAAGTTTGGAGGAGGAGAAACCATGGATGTAGATGCCATAATTTACCTAATTGGTATTCAGGAGTTAGGAAAAGGATTTCAAAAGATTGGCAAAGATGATAAAATTAATATCATGCATATTGCCATATGCAAATTGTTAGAACCTTTTGGATTTTACGAGTTTGATTTTTTTGATGAAGACGGTTGGCCTCACTATAAAATAATTGATGAATTACCTAATTTAAAGCCAGGTGAACAATCGGTTTTAATGAAGGAAGCCATTGTGATGTATTTTGAGAATAGAGAAAAAGAGATCTCTAATTAACCTATTGAAGTTGTCTTCTGGTAGAATTGTAATAGCTATACTACAAATCTAAACCGCCTCAAACATTTTTCCTGGTAAAGGTTTTGCAGCACCTTTTAATTCTAAATGTAATAAAACTGTTGCCGTTTTGTAAATTGGGTATTGGCAATCTAAAGCAATAACATCCAAATTTTGTTTGCCTTTTTGAAGCAAATAATCATAAATATTTTGCTCTTGTTCATTCAAATCAATAAATAATTGCCTTTGAATAACCTTCGGTTTTTTTTGGGTTTCCCAATTTAAAATATACTCTAAATCCTTAACGGAGGTAATCATTGCTGCTTTGTTGCTTTTTATCAATTGGTTACAACCCTTGCTATATGTGTCGGAAGTTCTTCCTGGTACGGCAAAAACATCTCGATTATATGAATTTGCAATATCTGCAGTAATTAATGAACCCCCTTTGGATGCAGATTCAACGACAATAGTAGCTTCAGACAAGCCAGCGACGATACGATTTCTTTTTACAAAATTTTCTCTATCGGGATTGGAATCCGACCAAAATTCAGATATTAAACCACCATTTTCCTGCATTTTTAGTGCTTCTCTTTTATGCATTTTTGGATAAATATCATTTAAACCATGTGCTAAAACAGCAATGGTTTGCAGGTTATTTTTTAAAGCCAATTGATGTGCATAAATATCAACGCCATAGGCCAAACCACTAATAATTACAGGGTCATATTTTTTAATATCTTTAATAAACTCTGTTAAAAAAGATTTTCCATAATTTGTAACCATTCTTGTACCGACAATACTAATAATTCTTTTGTTTTTCAAATTAATTTTTCCTTTTTGAAATAATAAAATGGGTCCATCAACACAGTGTTTTAGCTTTTCAGGATAGTCTTCATCTAAAAATGAGGTGACAATTATATTATTTTTGTTAATAAAAGCAAGTTCTTTTTCTGCTTTGTGGAGTGCTGATGAATTTTTGAGCCCCCGAATAACATAAGACCCAATACCAATTATTTTTTCTAAATTTCCTGGTTTTTCTTCAAATACGGCTTGGGCACTTCCGCAATGTGAAATTAGTTTTTTTGCATTTATATCTCCAATACCAGTAACAGATTGTAGGGCTAAATGGTATAAAATTTGCTTATTTTTCATACTAAAACAATGAAATTCAATATACAAAACATTTGTTAATAAAAATGTAAAACAATTTGCTATTCGCTTTTGATTTTTTTTAGTTTTGTTATAAGTAAACATAAACTCTGAGCCTTTGAATTTAGCAAACTATATAAGTGATTTATTATATCGATATGAGTGCGTAATTGTACCTGAATTTGGCGGCTTTGTTACCAACAATAAATCCGCTAAAATAAATTTTGCAAATAATTCTATACAACCTCCATACAAACAAATTACTTTTAACGCACATTTAATAAACAATGATGGCCTTTTGGCAAATTATATAGCTTCTGTTGATAAAATTTCATATGCATGTGCATTGAATTATATAAAATTTGAAATTGAAGCATGGCAAAAAAAATTATCGAACGAGGATTTAGAACTAGAACATATCGGTACTATTTCTATTGTAGAAAAACAATTAATATTTGAACCTCAATTAAAAATTAATTATTTAACTTCTTCATTTGGCTTGAACACTATTGCTGGTCATGAAATAAAGCGCGAAATTTATAAAAAACAAGTAGAAAAACTTGAAGAGAAAGCACCTATAATATTTAGCCCTGAACGCAAAAAAGCACCAAATTATTTAAAATATGCGGCTATTTTTATTATTGGTTTATCTGCTATAGGTTTTGGAAGAAAATTATATAAGGATAACCAAAACCAACAAATTATAATTGCCGCACAGCAACAGCAAAAAAATATAGAACGAAAAATTGAAAGTGCCACTTTTGTTATTACAAAACCATTGCCTACCTTAAAACTTGAAATTGATAAACAAAAGAAAAGTTTTCATGTTATAGCCGGAGCATTTCGTTTTCCTGAAAATGCAGACAGAAAGGTAAATAAGCTTTTAAGTGAAGGATATGATGCAAGAATTTTAGGTATAAACAAATGGAATTTATCTGTAGTTTCTTATGGTAGTTTTTCGACACGAGAAGAAGCTTATGAAAATCTTGCAAAAATTAAAAACAATGTAGAAAAAGATGCCTGGATGTTAATTCAAAAATTTTAATCAACACACTTCTTCACACAAACATTTCTTTAAACAATTAAAAGCTGCAATTGATGGATCCAAGACCCGCAAAAAACTCATTAACTATTTTAACGGATTTGGTTTTACCTGGTGAAACAAATCCTTTGGACAATCTTTTTGGAGGGGAATTATTAGCCCGAATGGATAGGGCATCCAGTATTGCTGCTCGCAGACATTGTAAAAGAATTGTAGTAACAGCATCGGTGAATCATGTTGCATTTTCGAAAGCGGTACCTGTAGGGAGCGTATTGACCATTGAAGCAAAAGTTTCAAGAGCATTTAAATCCTCTATGGAAATTTTTGTAGATGTTTGGATAGAAGATAGAGAATCTGGTGAAAAAACAAAAGTCAATGAAGGCATATATACTTTTGTTGCTGTTGATGAAACGGGAACACCGATAAAGGTTCCAAAATTAATTCCGGAAACGGATTTAGAAAAAGATAGATATGAAGGGGCATTACGAAGAAAACAATTGAGTTTGGTTTTATCAAACAAAATGAAACCAAGTGATGCTACCGAATTAAAGGCTCTATTTAAATAATTTATTCGTGAGACTCTAAAAAATTAATTTCAATTTTTTAGCTAGTCGAACCTGCCT
>CAYPHN010000046.1:0-15912 GCA_964410265.1 uncultured Flavobacteriaceae bacterium
TTATATGCAGTGTTTTATAAGGTATTAATTAGATTTGTGTTTACATTTTAAATAAATTTTTATTTCTATGAAAATCATCTTACTTAACATACTGATATTATTGTTATTATCTTCATGTATTGATAAAAAAGAAGTTACAAGCAATGATAATGTACCTTCTTCAAATTTTGAAAGATTAAAATATAATAATCCAGATTTAGTAGTTGATCTGGGAGTTGGGCTTTGGGCTTGGCCCTTACCAATGGATTATGATGGTGATGGTGATTTGGATTTGCTGGTATCTTGTAAAGATGTACCTTATAATGGTATTTATTTCTTTGAAAACAAAAGCGGAGAAGCTTTTCCTGTTTTTGAACCTCCAATAAAAATTAGTGAACCAATAAAAAACATTCAAGTCTCCTATATTGATAACGAACCCAGGTTTTTAGTACCTGGAGAAGAATTATTAGATTTTAAAAATTCTTTTACCAATAAACCCAAAGCGTTATATCCGGGTGATACTTTTAACAAACTGCACAATAAAATAAGGTTTAACCAATGGAAGTATGTAGATTATGAAAATGATGGTGATTTAGATATTATAGTGGGTATTCAAGATGGTGAAGATTATGGTTGGGACAATGCATTCGATGAAAATGGTAAATGGGTCAATGGGCCACTTCATGGTTATATTTATTTAATTGAAAACGTTAACGGCATCTATCAACTTAAAGATAAGATTCTTGCAGGTAGTAAACCTATAGATGTTTATGGAGCTCCGTCACCCAATTTTGAAGATTTCGATAATGACGGTGATTTGGATATTATATGTGGTGAATTTATTGATAAATTTACCTGGTTCGAAAATATTGGAACAAGAGAAAACCCAAAATATGCAGAAGGTAGATACCTTAAAAATAGTACCGGTATCATTACAATGGATTTGGAAATGATTTTACCAACTTCACTAGACTGGGATAAAGATGGCGATATTGATCTTATTATTGGTGATGAAGACGGCAGGGTGGCCTATATGGAAAATACCGGCGAAATAAAAGATAGAATGCCTGTTTTTAAAACACCAAAATACTTTCAACAAAAAGCTGAATATGTAAAATTTGGTGCATTAGTTACGCCATTTAGTGTGGATTGGGATGATGATGGTGATGAAGACCTGATATGCGGAAACTCTGCGGGATATATTGGTTTTATTGAAAACCTGGATGGTAAAGACACCCCTAAATGGGATGCGCCTAAGTTATTAAAAGCAGATAATGAAGTAATTCGAATTCAAGCCGGAGAAAATGGTTCTATCCAGGGACCATGTGAATCCAAATGGGGTTATACAACTTTACATGTAGAAGATTGGAATAATGATGGCTTAAAAGATATTTTGGTAAATTCAATTTGGGGTAAAATTGTATGGTATGAAAATATTGGAACAGCAGGAAATCCCAAACTCGCTAAAGAAAAAGATATCTTAGTTGAATGGGATTATGAAATTCCTAACCCGAAATGGAATTGGTGGCATCCAAAACCTAAAACCCTGGCCACACAATGGAGAACCACACCAACTGTAATTGACTGGAACAAAGATGGCTTGATGGATTTAGTTATATTAGATCATGAAGGGTATTTGAGTTATTTTGAACGCTTTAAAATTGGTGATAAACTGAGTTTAAAACCAGGAGAAAGAGTTTTTTATGCAGACCCAAGTTCTTATAACAGAAAAAATTTACCTATGGATAGCATTAATGGAAATCTAAGGTTAAATACCGATGAAAATGGCCATAGTGGAAGAAGAAAACTAGCTTTTGGCGACTGGGATCAAGATGGTGATATCGATATATTAATAAATAGTTTAAATGCTGCCATATTTGAAAATATTGGCCAAGAAAATAACATGACCAATTTTAAATTGATTGGAAATTTATCAGATAAAAAACTGGCCGGACATACCACAAGTCCGACTCTTGTAAACTGGGATAAAAAAGGAAAACTTGATTTAATATTGGGTGCTGAAGATGGTTGCTTTTATTATTGGAAAAACAATTAATTAAAATACATTATTATGGCTATTAAAAAATTACACGGAACTTTTATTTTGTTTTTAATACTTTTTTCTCATTCAATTTTGATTGGGCAAAACTTATATGAACCGCAACAACGTCTTTGGAAACCAGTACAAGACGATGTGTACTTACAAGAAGTCGCAAATAAAATAAAAACCGACAAGCCAGTTCAAGATATAGCCCTGTATAACAACACCTGTTTTGCTTTAATTGACAATAAAATCAACAAATTACAAGGTGATCAATTTGAATTAGTATCCAATGCACCTGAAGGTATTAACCGATTAACTTCTATCGAAAACACCCTTTGGGCACTTGGCAAAAGCGGTATTTTTCAGTATAAAAACAAAAAAAGGGTATAACTCAAGTAATATAACCATGTTGATGGAAGATGGAACACAAGTACATGCCGACCCGGTTAGGCTTGGACCGATACATCGTATAGCGTCTTATCAAGGTACTTTATATATTTTACGTCCGGGTAAATTGGTTTTATTAGATGGTGATATTGTAGACACCGATCATATAGACTGGGGTAAATTGCCATCTAAAGTTACCAGAGATATGTTAAGTATGGGTAGCAAATTAATGGTTAGTACAGATCGTGGACTGGGAGTTCTACGAGGTGGTTCTGTTTTTGTTATACAAGGAAAAGACGGTTTACCCTATGAAAACACAACCTGTCTGGCAAAAGGATTTGATCAGGATGTTTGGATCGGGACAACCAAAGGAGTAATTAGAAAATTAAATAACGACTGGCATTATTTTGCTGCAGATCACTGGCTACCCGGAGACCATGTTAATGGTATCGCAGTAGGTGATAACATCGTGTATGTTGCTACAAATAAAGGTGTTGGAATTATAAAATATGAAGAATATACCCTACGTAAAAAAGTGGACTTCTATGAAAAACATATGGAAGAATGGGGTCATAAGCGTATGGGGTTCATTCATACCTTGTATAATAAAAATGGAGAATGGATAAGAGAAATTAGCGATAATGATGGTGGGCATACCGCACCGTATCTCGCAGCTATGTCTTATAAATATATGGTTACCGGTGACAAAAAAGCAAGACAAGAAGCTGTGGCATCTTTTAAAGCAATGCTTTGGATGGAAAGAATTACACCAATTGATGGTTATGTAGCTAGATCAATCTGGTCAGAATCAGGTGACGAAGATGAATTATCTAAACATGGTTCTGGCGGACTGCCCGCAAAATGGCATAAAGCCAAAGAAGGAGATTTTTATTGGAAAGGAGATACTTCAAGTGATGAGGTTATTGCACATTTTTTTGCTATTTCTATCTTTCATGACCTAGTGGCAAATAAAAAAGAAAAAGAATTGGCCAAAGACCATCTTGTTAAAATTGCCTCGTATATTCTGGAAAACGGTTTTGTTCTCATTGGAATGGATGGTAAACCTACCAGATGGGGAAGATGGAACCCTGAATATTTACTTAGATCTTATGGATATATGGATAAAGGAATTAATGGATTGGAAGTACTTACTTTTATGCGGACTGCTTATGCCCTATCGGGAGATCAAAAATTTGAAGATGCCTACCAGCAATTGGTGAAATGGGGCTATCGTAAAAATACAATTCGACAAAAAAATGTTTTTCCACCTGCAGATATTGCCCCTTGGGATGATAATTTAGCATTTAGGTCTTATTATACCCTTATGAGATATACAACTGACCCTGTAGATAAATCCGTGTTTTTAAGAAGCCTTGGAAGAACTTGGGAAGTGAAAAGAATTGAACAAGTGCCGAGATATAACTATACGTATGGAGCCATAACAGGAAATGATTGTGAACAGGAACAATCTTTAAAACATATGAGAGCATGGCAATTAAACCCAATTGGCTATAATTATACAAATTCTTATCGTGCTGACCTTGCTACTCCAAAGGAATATAAAGCATATGAAAATGGTACAAAAGCCATGTCGCCTAGAGAAATTAAAGTCACTCGTAATAGCAGATATGTCATGGTTTTAGATGGCGGTAG
Organism: uncultured Flavobacteriaceae bacterium; assembly: GCA_964410265.1. Classification (GTDB taxonomy): domain Bacteria; phylum Bacteroidota; class Bacteroidia; order Flavobacteriales; family Flavobacteriaceae; genus Lutimonas. The sequence continues at coordinate 4,064 of CAYPHN010000046.1, forward strand.
AAATGGCAATATTGTTCAAGAACCCAATAGTTTTATTTTAGATTACTGGACAGGTAGATATCATAACCTTATTGATGCCCCAACAATTACAGATCCAGAATTGATATCAGTTAAACCAAACGAAAACAAAAATTTAGGAGCAAAACCTTATAAGGGGCCAAAAATGCCAAAGATCTATTGATTGAATTAATTTATTATAAAAACTCTACTAATCAATTTATAAAATATGAAGTCAATATGCAAAAACGGATTGATAATCTTACTTTTAGGAGTGATAACCTCTTGTTCTAACACTGAACAAAGACAATTAGATTTATCAAAAGCGACAATTTTAATATCTTCTACAATTAAAGCACCCGTTAATGAAACTGCTGGAAATATTTTGGTAGAAGAAATTGAAAAAAGAACTTCAATTCAACTTCAAATAACAAACAAATGGGATAACAATAATATTATTGCCATAGCACTCACTTCTGAAAAAAAATTAAATGGAGAAGTTATTCCCAATAGAACTGGTGATGACTTACCTGAATTTAAAAAAGAAGGTTTTAGAATATTTTATGAATATAAAAATGGAAAAAATATTTTATGGATTATTGGCGCTGATGCCAGAGGGGTACTTTACGGAATTGGACAACTGTTAAGAACGGCTAAAATGCTAGAGGGTCAAATTAGTTTACCCAGTAAAATTGATATTGCTTCTTCTCCTGAATATGGTTTACGCGGACATCAATTTGGGTATAGAAATACAGCAAATTCTTGGGATGCTTGGACCGTTGAGCAATTTGATCAGCATTTTAGAGAGCAAATAATATTTGGAGCAAATAGTTTTGAGAACATTCCGTTTCAAGATCCAAAATCAAGTCCGCATTTTAAAGTAGACCCTCAGGTTATGGAAGTTAAAATGAGTGAGATATGTAATAAATATGATGCAGATTACTGGGTATGGACTCCGGCACCACGGGACTTGACCATTAAAAATGCACATCAAAAAGGACTTGAAGAGCAAGAAGAGTTTTTTAAGAAATGTCCAAGACTAGATGGGTTGTTTGTTCCTGGTGGCGATCCTGGTGATAATCATCCATCCGTATTAATACCTTATTTAAAAGATTTATCAAAGATTCTACATAAACACCATCCCAATGCAGGTATTTGGGTTTCTTTACAAGGGTTTAATAAAGAAAAAACAGATTATTTCTTTAATTATCTAGACGAAAACAATCTAGATTGGCTGACCGGGTTGGTGTACGGACCTAGTAGTCCTCCAATAGACCAAGAAAGAAAACGATTACCAAAAAAATACAAGCATAGATCTTATCCTGATATAACCCATTCTGTAAGATGCTCTTACCCTGTAGAAAGATGGGATCAGGCTTTTGCCTTAACTTTAGGTAGAGAAGGATGCAATCCTCAACCCTATTATTATGCAAAAATTCATAATAAAGATGCTGTTTATACGGATGGATTTATATCTTATTCTGACGGGTCGCATGATGACGTAAATAAAGTTGTTTGGAGTCAGATGGGTTGGGATACCAAAAATGATGTAAGGAATATTATCGTAGAATATTGTCGGTTTTTCTTCGGGTATGCTATTGCAGAGGAAGCGGCAGACGCAATCCTTGCCTTAGAGCAAAATTGGGTTGGCCCAGCAAAAGACAACAAAGGAATAGGAAAAACCTTAAGCTCTTGGAAAAAAATGGAAACTAAAAATCCACAGTTAACCAAAAACTGGAGATGGCAGCAATTACTAATGAGAGCCTATTATGATGCTTATATTCAAGATCGGCTTATTTATGAAAAAAACTTGGAGAAAGAAGCTTATGGAATTTTAGCCAAGGCAGAAGAACTAGGTGCAGATAAGGCCATGGTTGATGCATTAAACCATACTCAGAAGGCGGATAGGGAATTTGTTTCACAAGAACTTAAAAAAAGAGTGTTTGAATTAGGTGAAGATTTATTTCAATCTATTGGAGCACAAACCAGTGTAAAAAAATACCAAGCTAGAAGTGCAGAAAGAGGTGCTGTTCTTGATTTTATAGATTATCCATTGAATAACAGATGGTGGTTAGAAGATGAATTTAAAAAGATACATGAATTCAAATCAGAACAAGAGAAATTAGATAAACTCGAGTTTATCAGAAATTATGAATTTCCTAGTGAAGGAAGTTTTTATGACAATATCTCAAGTGTTGATGCCAAACATGTAACTTCAGAAACCGATGATGCTATTGATTATTTGTGGGAGAATAATGGCTTGAGTAGAAAACGATTATCTACTCAATTGTTTCAATTTACTCCTGAATTGGCTTATGATAAGCTAGATCCGAATACAGATTATTTAATTCGTGTTTCTGGTTATGGTGAAGCCCTATTAAGAGCGAATGGAGAGCGTTTAAAACCAACCAAATACGAAAAAGGATTTGAGCAATTCAAAGAATTCCCGCTCCCGAAAGAATTAATAAAAGATGGAAAATTAATTATCACCTTCGATACTCCCGATGAAGAACACCTAAATTGGAGAAAACAATCTCGGGTTACTGATGTGTGGGTATTAAAACAATAAAACCTTAAATTATTATGAGAAGTAAGACTTTTTCCAAAGAAATTTTAATTATTTTATGTTTATTATTATTTAGTTGCAATACGTATAAAAGCGATAAATTGATATTCGTATGTAGTGAAGATAATGATCTTTATAATGCTATCATTGATTCAAAAGAAAAATACTCGCGATTCTCTTCTGCCAATGAAGCTATTAATGCGGCTAAAGATGGTGCTGGAATTCTTGTCTTGGCAGATAATTATCCAAAAGAAAAGGTTAATTTATCTGATAAATTCTTTGAGAAGGCGAAGAGTAAAAATATCAAACTTTATATAGAGTACCCATCCAATTTGCCCAATTTAAAGATTGGAAAAATTCAGAAAATCAAATCAGAAAGAGGAGTGGTAACTTCTGGAGTATTTGGAAATTCTTTAGAAAAAATGCGTATAGTAATGATGCATGACTGTCATTATGTGCAAGTTGAAGCGGAGAATCCTCACCTAGTTGTAGCAAAAGTTGCAGGCTTTGATAAAGCCATTTATGGTTTAGATAGCACAAAAACGAATCCTATACTTTTTGAAGAGCCAAATGGAAATATTTTGGTTTCCACCACGAAACTAAGTCAGTTTATCACTGGTAGATATGCACCAAAAGATGCCTGGAAACCAATATGGAATTTTGTTTTTAAATGGCTACAACCCAACGAAGTAGTTCCAGAATTAAATTGGACAGAAGCTGTTCACCCTGCCTATAGTAAGACAGAAAAAATAACTCAAAAAAACAGGTTACAAGCTATTCAATCAGGTGTGGATTGGTTTTATAATAGTAACTTAATGCATATTGTTTTAGAGGATGACAGAAGCCAAAGACAAGTTATTGATACTGAAATATCCGAAGGTGATTATGGGAAAAATGGAATTTATGAATGTTTTCTTTCAAAAATAAATTATGATGGCTCACAACAAATAAGCAAAAGCAAACGCGCCGATTGTGCTAGTGAATCTGCAATGGCAATTGCAATGCGTAATTTTATTACTCCTAATGTATTAGATAAAACAACTGCAACCAATCTTCAAGATTTTGTTTATTTCAATTCACAATTGCAACAAGGTTCTCGAAATGATGTAAAGAACCCTTCTTACGGATTCATTGATTGGTATATAAATAAAGAAGAGAATAAAGGAATTTATTATGGCGATGATAATGCACGTGTGATTTTGGCAACACTCACTTCGGCAGCTGCATTAAAAAATAATCGTTGGGATAATGGAGTACTTAAGGCAATTTTAGCAAATTTACGCGCAACATCTTCAACAGGATTTAAACCAAATAGACTTAAAGAGATAAATTTAAATGAATTGGGTTGGGAACATTATAGAGATGAAAAAGAGTTTTATCAATTATCACCCCATTATCAAAGTTGGATTATGTCAACATATTTGTGGTTGTATGATAAAACAAACTATGAACCATTATTACTTACTGCAAAAGCTGGAATAAAAAATTTAATGAATGCTTATCCCAATGAGTGGCATTGGACTAACGGTTTACAACAAGAAAGGGCAAGAATGATATTACCTTTAGCTTGGTTGGTTCGGGTAGATGATACTGTAGTGCATCGTAAATGGTTAAAATTAATGGTTGATGATTTACTATCATTTCAGGATGAAAGTGGTGCAATTAAAGAAGATCTCGGAGATACAGGGTATGGAAAATATGCTCCACCAAAATCTAATGCAGAATATGGTACCAATGAAGCACCGCTAATTCAAGAGAATGATGATCATAGCCGATATGCTATATACATCTAATTTCGCATTTTTTACTTTAACCGAGGCTGCAGCTGTTACGGATGACAATAAAATAAAAGAAGCGCTTGATAAATTGGCAGATTTTATGGTTCGAATTCAAGTTCATTCTAAAACGCATCCTGAATTGCATGGAGCCTGGTATAGAGCTTTTGATTTTGATCGCTGGGAATACTGGGGGTCGAATGCCGATTTAGGCTGGGGAGTATGGAGTACAGAAACAGGATGGACACAGGCATGGATTACAACCATGCTCATGATGCATGATTTAAATACAAATATTTGGGGTTTTACATCAGAAAGTAAAATAGCAGATAATTTTGAGGAATATAAAGGTCGTATGCTAAAAGAATAAAAATTAACATCACTAAACTATTAAAGTTATTTAAAACCAATAGTCAATTTATGGCATTTAAAAATCATATACCCGAAGATCAAAGAACCATATTGAGAGATCACTATCATGATGCATTATTCAATGATATCGTTCCATGGTGGGAGAAACATTCTATAGATAAGGAATATGGTGGGTATTTAACTCGATTGGGAAGAGATGGTAAACCTTATTCTTATGATAAAGACATGTGGATGACAGGTCGTGAAATATGGATGTTTAGTCACCTATATAACAATCATAAAAAAGAATTAAAATGGAAAGAATATGCTAAGCATGGGCTTGATTTTATGCTTAAAAATGCATTTCATGACAATGGAAAAATGCATTTTAGATTGGATAGAAATGGAAAGCCAATATCTAGTGTCTTAAGTTTATATACCGAAGTTTTCGCTTCTATAGCTATTGCAGAATATTGGAAAATAGAACCATCAAATGAATTAAAACAGAAGGCAATAAAAATTTATGGCCGTATGATTAAGCGTTTGGGGCAACCATCTGACACTCCAATGTTGGGATACCCTCTTCATGCTGAATTTCATTTACACGCACATGATATGGTTCGTTTAACCGTTGCTTGGGTTTACAATGATATATGGCCAAGTAAAAAATTTGAAGACGATATTGAACTTTCATGGAAATCAATAATAGAAAAACATTGGAAGCCTGATCGAAAAGTTCTTTTTGAAAATGTTGCAATGGATGGCTCTTTAATGTTAAGTTTTCCAGAGGGTCGATTATTTCATCCTGGGCATTCTATTGAAAGTGCATGGATGTTAATGGAAGTAGCTGATAAAGAGCATAATGAAGAATTAATGTCAATAGCTGTTGATATTATTTTAGCTGCTCTTGAACATGGTTGGGACAAAAAATATGGAGGCTTACGCTATCTTACAAATTATGATTGGACACCAACGCATAACCTTGAAGCTGATATGAAATTGTGGTGGCCTCATGGCGAGTCGTTATATGCCTTGCTTTTTGCTTGGGCTAAAACAGGTAGAAGCGATGTGAAAGATTGGTATACAAAAATACATGATTATACCTTTTCAAAATTCCCTGATAAAGAATACGGTGAATGGTATGGATATCTTAACAGAGATGGAAGTCCTGTTTGGACCGCAAAAGCTAATGGTTGGAAAGGTTTTTTTCATGTACCAAGAATATTATTCAGATCATATCAACTCTTAAGTTGACATTTAAAATCAATTATAAGCTAAGCAATTTTTAAATTATAACAATAAATTAATGAATACAAAATCAACATTATCAAATACTTACACCAATAAATCTCAATCCAATTTTTTTTTAGTAAAAGTCTGTTTTGTAGCATCGCTTGGAGGTCTCTTATTCGGTTTTGATACAGCAGTAATTTCTGGTACATTCGGGTTTATTGAAGAACAGTTTTCATTGAGTAAATTAGAAGTTGGTTGGTTTGGAAGTTCTGCTTTAGTTGGAAGTATATTAGGGGCTTTAATTTCTGGTGGATTAGGAGATAAATACGGTAGAAAACCAATTCTAATATTATCAGGATCTCTATTTTTTATTTCTGCATTTGGTTCAACTATTCCTCCAAATTTTACTTTTTTGATTGTAGCTCGACTTGTTGGTGGTTTTGGAGTTGGAATGGCTTCTGTTTTGGCTCCACTTTATATATCAGAATTTTCTCCACCTAAAATACGTGGAAGACTCGTGGCTTTATACCAACTTTCTATTGTCATTGGTATATTACTCGCTTTTTTTTCTAATTGGGCTTTGTTAAATTTTTCTCAAAACAACATATCGGTATTAGGTCAGGGGTTTCTCGATAATATTATAGTAAGTGAAGTTTGGCGTAGTATGTTTGGTATAGAAATGATTCCTGCATTGCTATTTATAACGCTCCTGTTTTTTGTACCCGAGAGTCCTAGATGGTTAATTAAAGTTGGAAGTGATAAAGAAGGACATGCGATATTAGCCAAAATAAGTGGAGAAGAAATTGCGAATTCTGAGTTCAAGGAAATTAAATCTGCTCTTAGTGAAGAAAAAGGATCTCTTTCAGAATTATTTAAACCTGGTTTGCGTTTGGCATTGATTGTAGGAGTTGGGCTTTCTGTTTTCGGTCAATTTACTGGTGTAAATATTGTAGTTTATTATGGTCCAACAATCTTAGAAAAAGCAGGATTCGGATTGGGTAGTGCATTACAGTTTCAAATTGCAATTGGTATTATCAATTTATTATTTACCATAATTGCACTTTGGAAAATAGACAAATGGGGTCGAAGGCCATTACTTATAGGTGGCATGACAGTAACATTTATTTCCTTATTTATCATTGCTGTTCTTTTTTCAATGCATATTTCAGGTCTCTGGATTGTTCTAATGTTACTTATTTATATGGCTAGTTTGGCACTATCTATCAACGCAGTTATTTGGGTAATAATAGGTGAAATATTTCCAAATCGTATTCGTGGAAGAGCCATGTCTATTGCGACATTCGCCAATTGGAGTACTAATTTTATTACTGCATTTATTTTTCCATGGTACGTAGCAAAAATTGGTATGAATGCTGGCTTTTTTACATTTGCAGCTACTAGTGTTATAGCCACATTCTTTTTTTATAAATATGTACCGGAAACCAAAGGTAAAAGCTTAGAAGAAATAGAAAAATATTGGAATAATGGTTAGCGGCTTTTTATCATGCTCGTTACATGTTTTAAAATCCTTCATATCTGATATAAATATATTCGTGTCCGATAAAAGATATAAGACCGCTACGCTTTAAGAACAAAGAATTAAGTGTAACCACCACTTATTCAATGGTTTAAATTTTAATTATTATTTAATACAATAGTGAATTTGAAAAACAGAATGAAAGTGATAACAAATACCATAAATCACCATATTCTCTAATTTTGGCCCCAATTTTTATTTGGTTCAGATCCCATTTTAAATTCTAATACACCACCCTTCATAATTTCATTATGAGATATCCATGTTCTATTTATTGTCTTACCATTGACCTTAGCTGATTGAATATATATATTAGTTTTTGAATTATTATTTGCTTTAATTATAAAGGTTTTTCCGTTCTCCAACTTGATATTAACTTTATCAAAAACCGGCGAAGTTATGCTATACTTATTGCTTCCAGGTGTTACGGGATAAATTCCTATGGCACTAAAATTGTACCAAGACGACATAGATCCCATATCTTCATTGCCAGGCAACCCTCCAGGTCCAGCTTTATATAATTTTTCACTAATAAACCTTGTATAATATTGAGTTTTCCATGGCTGACCAGAATAGTTATACAAATAAGCTACATGATGTGAAGGTTGATTTCCTTGTACATACTGCCCTATGGTGCCCACCGAACCAACATATTTATATCCTTTCTCACTTGGCGACATAGTAAAAAATTCATCTAACTTGGTATTGAATTTTTCATTATTACCAAACAAATCGATCAAGCCTGAAATGTCGTGTTGCACTGCCCAAATATAAGGCCATGCATTTGATTCGGTGTAATGCCTATTAGGACTTCGGCCAATGAGTAAAGGTTCAAAATAAGTGTACCATGAATGGTTACCCTCTTTTTTAGTTACCAGTAAACTATCCTTGTTTGTTAAAATATCCAAAAAACTACCATCCGTTAATTTCGGCCTCATAAACTGAGTTTTATTGTCCCAAAGGTGGGTGTAATTCTTTGCTCTTTTCATAAAATATTGAAAATCAATTGTTTTACTCATCTTTTTAGCCATTTGTGCCAGACACCAATCGTCGTAAGCGAATTCTAAAGTTGACGAAACGGATTCTTTGTTCTTATCCGCTGCTACATATCCAAGTTTAAGATATTCTTTTAAACCATCACGAGCGGCGCTTATTGGAACAGGGGGCTCTGGAAATTCCATTGCTTTTATCTTCATTGCCTCATAAACAAACGCTATATCAAAATCTTTAAACCCCTTTAGATAGGCATCTACAACTATAGGAATCATATGGTCGCCAATCATGTTATCACTAAATCTATTATAACTATGTAAACCTGGTACCCAACCGGATTCACGAATCTTAGCTTCAATAGACTTCATAATATCATTCACTTGTTCAGGAGCTGCAAGAGTCAATAATGGATGTGCCGTTCGGTATGTATCCCATGTAAAAATGGTGCTATATAAATTGAAATCATTGGCAACATGAATTTTATTATCCATTCCCAAATATTTCCCATCAACATCCTGAAAAATATATTGAGACAATAAAGTTCGATAGATGGCAGTATAAAATTTAATTTTGTCCTTTTCTGAATTTCCCTCAACTTGTATACGATATAAGGCTTTATCCCATGTTGCAACAGCTTCTTGGTGTGTTTTATTAAAGTCCCAATGTGGAATTTCTTTTGCAAGATTTTTACGAGCTCCATCAAGACTAACATACGAAATGGCAACTTTCACCAGAATTTGCTCATTTTCTTTTGTTTCATATCTAACAAACGCACCTATGTTATCTCCCCTATCTCCATTTTTCATCGGATAAAACCCCGCATTGGATTCTGGTGATTTATATGCGTTATCAAAAGTTCCGTAATAATCAAAAGGTTTACTAAAATGTATCACGAAGTATATATTCCTGGTACTATTTACTGATTTTCTAAAACCTTCAATTGTTGTGTCATTTACAATCTTTAAAACGGCTTTTCCACCACGATTCCCTCCATTAATATTATAACCTAAATCAAGAATAATTCGTGAAAATTCTGATTCAGGAAAAGTGTAGCGATGAAAAGCAACACGCTGTGTTGTTGTGAGTTCAACATTTACATCATAATCCAAAAGATTGACCTGGTAATACCCAGCAGATGCTTTTTCCTGTTTGTGACTGAATCGTGATCGGTAACCTGTATCAGGATTTTCTTTTTCACCTGGAATTGTTTGAATTTTTTGATGAACTGTTGGCATCAATAATATTTCGCCACCACTTCCAGCACCATGGGTATGACTAAAACCTATAATATTATCATCGGTATAAATATATCCTTTTCGATAAAGCCAACCTTTATTGTGGGTATCTGGACTAGCATGTATAAGTGCATAAGGTAGAGATGGGCCAGGAAATACATTTCCAAAATAATCAGTTCCAATAAAAGGGTTTACATAATCAACTGGTTTTTTATCATTTTGTGCATTTACAATTTGAACGACAAAAAGTACTATAAACAACCACGAAGTGAAAAGTGTTTTTAAATATTTTAATTTCAATCTGTTTTATTTTATTATTTGGATAAAATATTTTGACATCCCAATTAATATTCTAATTATAGTTTGTAATGCATAATTTTTAAAATATTACTTTACTGATTCTAATCTTATTAGTATCCTACAAATTGCTTCGTATTTAGAGGCATATTCAATTTACTAGAAATGGTCAAAGTCAATCATATGGTCGTATATAAACATAACCTTTTAGGTAAACCCATTCTTTATTGCTCATATATGGACTAAAATCTATAAGTAAATCTTAAAAATAATTTATCTTATCGATTAAAAATATTATTTATCCTTATTCAAAGAAACTTTTTTATAAATACCAAGTATTATAATTCCTACAATAATGGTTATAAATACATCTCTAAGTTCATATAAATTTGAACTAGAAAGCAGCCATATAGAAGCAATTATACCGACTACCGAAAATGTGTAGCCAAATGGTAACTTAAAATAAGGTACTTTATTTGTGTCGATTCTTCTAAGTTTAATCATGGCTGCACTAACCATCAAAAAGATTAGAACCTTACTAATCACATTGATAGAAACCGCATATATAAAAGAACCAGTTAAAGATGCGATTAACGAAATACTTGAGAAAAATAGTAAGGAATAAACTGGTGATTGGTATTTATGATGTAATTCAGAAAATAATTTTGGAAACTGTTGCTTTATACTCAATGCATATGGCAATCTTGAACCTACTAGCATCACCGCGTTCAATGTTCCCGTAAGGGAAATTACAGCACCTATTGTAATCAAAATAGCCCCAGCATTACCCATAAAGGCTTGTGCTGCATCTGTTATTGGCGTGGTAGAAGTAGCTAATTCTGGCAAGGTTCCCATACTTACAAATTGTATCAATCCGTAAAAAATGGCAACAAAAAGTATAGATACAATTAGCGCAAAGGGGATATTTTTTTTTGCATTTTCAAATTCACCCGAATTCACAACAATTGCTTCAAAACCGGTAAAGGCAAAGGTAAAGATCAAAACTGAAGATGAAAAATCAGTAAGGCTTGGTTTTGTTTGGTGTATATCAATTAAATCAGGGTTGATAAAAAATAAACCCACAATTACAAAAATCAAAAGTGGTATTACTTTTGCAACTGCAAATGTATTGTTGAGTTTGGTAGAATTTTTTACCCCAAGGTAGTTTACCCATGTTAATAAAAAAGTTAAACCAATTATAACACCAAACTTAGATACAGGTTCTGACAAAACGGGATAAAAATAACTTAAATAGGTAACCAATAGATTAATCAATGCGGCAAAAGCTGCAATACGGGTTATCAAAATAAGCCAGCCAATTATAAATGCCGGTATTTTTCCGAAAGTAGTTAGAATATATAGATAGGGGCCACCGGTTTTGTCAAACCTACTAGCAACTTCTGCAAATATAAAAATCAATACAAATATTACTATGGCACAAACCAGTAAGGCTGCCAAACTATAAAAACCTGAGAGATTAAATATTTTAGATGGTAAACCAAATATTCCTGCGCCAATTGTATTATTCACGAGTAGCAAAACCAAGTCCCATCTCCTTATTTCTCTTTTAAGCATATTTATGCGTTATTAAGTTTTAATTTATCGCAGTCTAAAATAGATAAAATTACAAGCTGTACAAAATTAAAATTCATCCCTAAGATGGAATTATTTTAACGAGAAACATATTTATTTGATTATCTAATAATTACATGGTAAAACAAATTATATTTTAAAGATGGCATGTAGTACATTTAATACAATTTTTAAAAACATTTATTTTATCGTTATTTGTACTTTATTTTGAAAAAGTATTTTGTGAACTACCCTGCGCCAAGAGCGCTGGGCTTCATAGGTCAAACAACTTA
>CAYPHN010000047.1:0-15212 GCA_964410265.1 uncultured Flavobacteriaceae bacterium
ATAGTGGGCATCATTGCCGATAAATACCTCAACGCTCAAAAACTTATGGGTATTATTCATATTTTAGGTGCAGGGCTTTTGTTTTATTTGTCGCAAATTACTAATTATGACGCTTTTTTTTGGGCAATGTTGGCCTATTTGATGTTATACATGCCAACCATAGGCTTGGCTAACTCGATATCATATAGTATTTTAGAAGATAATAAATTTGATATTGTCAAGGTTTTTCCACCAATTCGGGTTTGGGGAACCATAGGATTTATAGTTGCCATGTGGGCTGTAGATTTTTTAGAATGGACTCAAAGTCCGAATCAATTTTATTTTGCTGCCGCCTTTTCATTCTTATTAGGTGTCTATTCATTTACACTACCTAATGTTCCTTACTCCAATTCGTCAAATAAATCTTTGACTGAACGTTTGGGTTTAGATGCATTTGTATTATTCAAAGAATATAAAATGGCGGTATTTTTTATTTTTTCAATGTTATTGGGTGTTGTATTACAAATATCAAATGCCTGGGCCTCTGAATTTTTAAGAAGTTTTTCAGGAGAATTTCCAGATTCATTTGCAGTAAAACACTCTAACATTTTAATTTCATTATCCCAAATTTCAGAAACTATATTTATTTTAACCATCCCATTTTTTTTAAAACGATTTGGTATCAAGGCTGTCATGTTGATGAGTATGTTTGCTTGGTTTTTAAGATTCTTTTTATTCGGAATTGGCAACCCTGAAGGCATAGGTTTAATGTACCTAACTGTTTCAATGGTCGTTTATGGATTGGCATTTGATTTCTTTAATATTTCAGGATCTTTATTTGTTGAAATGGAAGCCAACCCTAAATACAGAAGTAGTGCACAGGGAGTATTTATTTTACTAACCAATGGTGTAGGTGCGCTCATTGGTGGATATACTAGTGGTTTAATTGTAGATTATTTTACGAATAATGAAGGACTTAGAGACTGGAATAGTATTTGGTTTGTTTTTGCTGGCTATGCATTGGTTTTGACCGTTGTATTTTCTTTAGTATTTAAATACAAACATGATCCGGATGCAATTTCTAAAATAAAACACTAAAAGAAGAATATCCTAAAAAGTTATTTCTATAATTTAAAAGTACTCTATTATTTTTTTTGATGTATTGTTAAACTTTATCAACAAATATTGTTTATATATATTTTTATGACTCCTATAGAATAGTTTAGTTTTAATTACATTTGAAGACGCTATTTTTAACAGATATGATTTTATTATAGAAAAAACTTTCCATAGTAAATCACAAACAAATAAACCAAAAAATGAAACAATATCTTGATTTAATTCAACATGTAATTGACCACGGAACAGTAAAAGAAGATAGAACAGGTACAGGTACAAAAAGTGTGTTTGGATATCAAATGCGATTTGATCTAAGTAAAGGCTTTCCAATGGTTACCACTAAAAAACTACATTTAAAATCCATTATTTATGAATTGTTATGGTTTTTAAAAGGCGAAACCAATATTGCTTATTTAAAAGAAAATGGTGTAAAGATTTGGGATGCTTGGGCGGATGAAAATGGTGATCTAGGGCCAGTTTACGGATATCAATGGCGCAATTGGAATGGCGAAGAAATTGACCAAATAAAAGAGGTGATTAACACTATTAAAACCAATCCGGATAGCCGAAGAATGTTAGTTTCTGCATGGAACCCAAGTGTACTACCTGACACATCGGTGAGTTTTGCTAATAATGTTGCAAACAATAAGGCTGCATTACCACCTTGTCATGCTTTTTTTCAATTCTATGTGAGTAATGGAAAACTATCTTGTCAATTATACCAAAGAAGTGCTGATATTTTCCTTGGTGTGCCGTTTAATATTGCATCCTATGCCCTGCTAACCATGATGATTGCAAGAGTAACAGGTTTGGAATACGGTGATTTTATACATACTTTTGGTGATGCCCATATTTATAATAACCATATGGATCAAATAAATTTACAACTTTCACGGGAACCAAAAGAACTTCCACAAATGGAAATCAACCCAAATATTAAAAATATCTTTGATTATAACTTTAAAGATTTTAACTTAGTAGATTATAAATCACACCCCCGTATTAAAGGTAAGGTCTCGGTTTAAAAATTGGTATGTATTGGCTTTATTTAAATTGTTATGGAAATAATTTAATTTAGCTAATTGTTAATTTTCTAATAAATTTAAAAAATAAAAGACTATGAATAATGTAGAGATTAAGTTAGAATTAATAAAGAAAATCACTCAGATAGAAGATATGAATTTATTAGAAAGACTTAAAGCCTTTTTAAATACTTCAGGAACATTGTATAACAATAAATTAAATGAAACTCCATCTTTGAGTAATAATAAAGAAAGAGAGTTTAATGACAAAGAGGATTTTACCGATTATATCAAAGAATGGGTAAAAGAAATGTAATTTAATATAACACTTTGAGCACAAATATAGATCACGAACAATACGAAAAAGCTAGAAAACGCACAAAGCAAAAAAAACGATTGTATTTTCACTTTGTATTGTTTCTAATAGGCTCTGTTTTTTTTATTATTCTTAATAAAGTTATAAAATTTCACGATGAATTAGATTGGTATGTTTGGGTCATTTTTACTTGGCTGTTTTTTCTTGTTATTCACTTTATCAACACTTTTGTAATGAAGCGATTTTTTGGTAAAGATTGGGAGCGATTAGAAACAGAAAAATTAGTTACAAAACACAAATTAAAAGTTGAAAAATTAGAAAAAAAATTAGAAAAAAAAGATTTTTTTAAACAGTCAACTTCTCCTAAAAATTAAATTCATAAAAATTTATTTATGCTTACTATTATTGCAGCCATTGCGAAAAACAATGCATTAGGGAAAGACAATAAACTAATTTGGCACTTGCCAGCTGATTTGAAACGTTTTAAAAAAGTTACGTCTGGGCATCATGTGATTATGGGAAGAAAAACATATGAATCTTTAGGAAGGCCTTTACCAAACAGAACCAATATAATAATTTCTCGAAACAAAAATTATATCGCAAATGATTGTGTTGTTGTGCATTCACTAACAGATGCAATCCAAGCAGCAGCGATTGATAACAACCCATTTATTCTTGGCGGAGCGGAAATTTACAAACAGGCTATGGAAGTTGCTGATATTCTAGATCTTACTTTTGTGCATCATGAATTTGATGCTGATGCTTTTTTTCCTAAAATTGATGCGAATATTTGGAAGGTAGAATCCAAAGTAGATTTTAATGCAGATGAAAAGAATAAGTATGCCTTTAGCTTTGTAAAATATACAAGGTTATAAAACAAAAAAAAGCACTTCATAATAAAGTGCTTTAATTTACTAACTCAAAATTAATCATAATGAAAACAAAATTTTGGGGAATTCTGCTTCTGACTATTAAATAGCAATTTTTGTGCCAAGAACATATAATTGTGTTGTAAAGTTGTTAAAATTGCTATTTGATTCCCATTTTTTCTGCATAATAATCACAAAAATCTCTCATAGTATCACTCATTTTATCATCACCTGTAGCTGTTTGAAAAGTATCGGCCATCGAAACTAAAGTTTGATGAAAAAATTGAACCATTTCATTTACCGGCATTTCTTTAGTCCATAAATTTATTTTATAAGTATCTTTATTCGAACTATCCCATACAGAAAGTAACATAGCTTTTGCCTCTTTATTTTTAATACTTCCGTCATCTGCCGACCAAAATAATTCTTCAGGAACCTTGTTTTCATCTAAGCCAACTTTTATTTTTATTTCTGATTTGTGTATAATTGCCATGTTTATCTATTTGTTTAATTTTTATCTTATTTTGTATCCAATCAGTCTATATTAAACTCTCCTATTAACTCTGATTATTATTCAAACGGCGTTAGTTACCTTATCTTAATGTTTCCAGTGACCAATCAATTTTTTTTAGGTTTATATTTTGATCTTTTAAAAATTTCCTCGTTATCTGTTAACATCGCCTTTTGTAAACTTATTTCATTGTTTTTTAAATACGAATTAACTATTTGCCAACCAAACCACACACCTATTCTTCCCGGTGAATCTTTATCTACAGCCAAAAAAAACTTTGAAAAAGGTGCTTCATCAATAAATCTAGCGCTTAACTGGGTATCGGTACTGTAAAGCATTGACTTTTCAATAAAATATTTCCAAATGTCTTTTTCACTTTTTTCAGCCCAAATATATTGTTCTTTTGTATATCCTATTATTTCTTCTTGTGTTACTTTTGGCAATAATGATTGTATTAGTGCAAGTTTTTTTCCTTCTTGAATCATTCTAGATACATAACTTTTACTTTTCGACTGAGGTATTATATGTTCTGCAAACTTTTCTGCTACAGCAACAATTAAATGATCTTTATTATAATTCTGTTTGACATAGTTAGGAAATTCATGATATACTTCATTTTCTTTACCAAGAAAAATATCTAGAGAAATAAACAGTAAACTATCTACCAAAACAACGTTATTATTATAGTCTACATTTGTTAAAATGGTAATTACTTTGGGTTCTTTAAAGCTTGGATAATAATATTTTAAATGTTTAAACAACGAATTTAATTGTTCTTCTTCACTTGAAAAATCAGCAAATAATTTTTGCGATTCTGCAAATAAATCTTGTTCGTCTTTATTTTCCATTTTATTAACCCAAACACTATCTGGATTTGGTTCTGGAAACAAAAACGGATACTCTGTTTTTAATTCACCTAGATTTTCAATGGAAGAAGTATAAAATTTTTGATCAAACCTTTGGATATCTGTTTTTACCCTTATATTTGAAACATCAATTTTTTTATTTTCCTCATTGGAGCAGCCAAGAAATATGAGAAACAAAAAAAGTAAACTAAAATATCTCATCGTCAATATTATTTTTATTAATTATCCTATGAAAATAGTTATTTTTGCGATTTAAACCATTTTTGGCAAAACTAACAAAACTTTCAATAATGAATGCAGAAAAAGTAACAAATCATATTGTAAACTGGCTAAAAGATTATGCTACAGGTGCCAATGTTAAGGGTTTTATTATTGGAATTTCAGGTGGTATCGATTCTGCTGTAACCTCTACCCTATGTGCTAAAACAGGCTTACCCACTTTATGTTTAGAAATGCCCATTCATCAAGCCAAAAATCAGGTTACCAGAGGCCAACAACATATCGCACAATTAAAAGATAACTTTAGTAATGTAAACTCAAAAATCATTGAACTTACAGATACTTTTGAAAGCTTTAAAAACACGGTTTCAAACGTTGCTGATGATGATAAAATTGATTTAGCTTTGGCCAATACCAGAGCGAGATTAAGAATGACAACATTGTATTACTATGCTGGTATTGAAGACTTAATAGTTGCTGGAACCGGCAATAAAGTAGAAGATTTTGGCGTGGGTTTTTACACCAAATACGGCGATGGTGGTGTTGATATTAGTCCGATTGCAGATTTGTTAAAATCTGAAGTTTACGCAATAGCAAAATATTTAAATGTTATTAACGCCATTCAAATTGCCCAACCCACCGATGGTTTATTTGGCGATTCACGTACCGACGAAGATCAAATTGGTGCAAATTATGATGAGTTAGAATGGGCCATGAAAAACTATGACAAGGGCAAAGTTTTAAATGATTTTAATGGACGAGAAAAAGAAGTATATGCAATTTACACCAAACTTCATTTGGCAAATAAGCATAAAATGATAGAGATTCCTATTTGTGAAATTTCAAAGGAATTGAAAGCCGAATGAATTTTTAGAACCCACCTTAAGTAACTCTATTTAATTTTTCAGCTAGAATTTTTTGCAAACCAATATAATCTTGGGCTTCTTTTAACAATTCTATATTGAAGTCTTCCTTTTTATCTAATTGATCTGATTGATCTGATTTTAATTTTACCAATATAGAGTCTATCAATTCCTTTACTAAAAACCTTCTTAAATTGTATATAACATCTGGCACAAACTTGGGTAAACCTTTTTCTTTACTTTGTGGTAGAATATCGTGTCGTTCCCAATCGCTTAAATTATGTTGTTCTTCATCCATTAATATATTGGTAACCATTGCTGCAATTTCTGTGTCTTGATGATTGGTAAGTGAATCAATATCTATCGTTTGATCCTGGTTCAATCTATTGATTATTTCGTAATAAATTTTTAAAAAAACTGTATTTGTAAACTCAATTTCATCTTCCTGAAGATTTACATAAATCTCATTACTCACCGTATTGCTATAGCTTTCCTTTTTTATAATTTGCTTGCCTCCTTCATCAATTTCAGATACATAATCAACAAAATCAACTTCAATATTACCATAAATCAATAGTACCCATATCAAAGATGCCTCGAGCACCATCAATCGATCTACTTTTTCAATCTGCTTTACTTCTTTAACCACACCGGTAAAAGGTGATTTATTGGAAGCCTGCCTTTTTGATGCTTCTCTTTGCTCTTTTTTTAAGTTTTGGGAAAGTTCATTGAATAACACCTTCTCTGAAATTTGCATAATTCGAGCACATTCCTGAACATAAATTTCTTTTTGAATATTATTTGGGATTTTAGATATACTAGCAACAATATCGCGTATTAAATCCGCTTTTTTTATCGGATCATTTTTAGCTCCTTCTAGCAAAAGAGAGGTTTTGAATTGAATAAAATCTTGTGCACTATCTTCCAAATAATTTTTTAATTCTTCTTTAGTTCTGTTTTTGGCAAAACTATCGGGGTCCTCACCATCAGGAAAAGTAACCACTTTAACATTCATTCCTTGTTCTAATATCAAATCTATTCCGCGTATTGAAGCTCTAATTCCAGCAGCATCACCATCAAAAAGTACGGTAATATTAGGCGTTAACCTGTGAATAAGTCTTATTTGATCCGATGTTAATGCCGTACCCGATGAAGCAACGACATTTTCAACACCTGACTGAAACATAGAAATCACATCGGTATATCCTTCTACTAAATAGCAATTATCTTCTTTTGCGATACTTTGTTTCGCTTGATAAATACCATATAGTATTTTACTTTTATGGTAAATAATACTTTCGGGAGAATTTAAATATTTGGCAACCTTTTTATCAGTTAATAATGTTCTTCCACCAAAACCTAGAACACGACCACTCATACTTTGAATTGGGAAGATTACTCGTCCTTTAAATCGGTCGAACATTTTTTGTGTGCCTCCTGTTTCCGAGCTTTTTTTAACAATAGTTAATCCCGTTTTATCCAAAAACTCAAGATCGTATTTTTTTTCAATGGCCGCATCTGTAAAAGCAGTCCATTCATCTAAAGCATACCCTAATGAGAATTTTTTAATTGTTTCATCGCTAAATCCTCGTTCTTTAAAATAAGAAAAACCAATAGCTTTTCCTTTTTCAGATAGAAAAAGATTGTCATGAAAATAGTTTTTTGCATACTCAGAAACCAAATACATACTTTCTCTTTCATCGGCATGTTTTTTCTGTTCGTCGGACTGTACTGTTTCTTCAATTTCAATATTGTATTTTCTAGCCAAAAATCTAATCGCTTCAGGATAAGAATAATGCTCGTGCTCCATTAAAAAAGTAATGGCATTACCTCCCTTACCAGTACTAAAATCTTTCCAGATTTGCTTTACGGGTGACACCATGAATGATGGAGTTTTTTCATCAACAAACGGACTTAATCCTTTAAAATTTGCTCCAGCTTTTTTTAAATTTACAAAATCACCAATTACCTCTTCTACTCGAGAGGTTTCAAAAACTTTATCTATGGTGTCTCTTGATATCAAATTAAAAAGTTAATAGCGCAAATCTACATATATTGAAGTAAATATAAAAAATACCTGCAAGCAAATACATGAAATAAAAAAACCTACAAGTGTTTAAAATCTTGTAGGAAATTTTATATTTTGGTTTAAACCTTAAATCCGCAAGTGTATTTCTACTACAAAGCCAAACTGCACGCCATTGTTGGGAATGCTCGCTTTTCGATACTCATCATAATAAAACTATGTTTGCGTGTCTCAAAGTTGCGCTACACCAACACTAGTATACATTTTGACTTTTCGATACGAAAACACTTGCCGATTTAAGGTTAAACAAAATCTACGAAACCGCTTTCAATTTCTTAATAGTAGATTTGGTTATTTTATCCTGAGCATATTTTTTGGTTACTCTTAATTTTGTTTCATTGCTACTTGGCAATTCAAACATAGCATCCGTTAGAATTTCTTCGCACAACGAACGCAAACCACGTGCGCCAAGTTTATATTCAATTGCTTTTTCTACGATAAAATCTAAAGCCTTATCGTCAATTTTAAACGCAATGCCATCCATTTCAAACAATCTTATGTACTGTTTGATTATGGCATTCTTAGGCTGGGTTAAAATAGATCGCAAAGTTTCTTTATCTAATGGTTTTAAAAAAGTCAATGCAGGAAGCCTACCAATAATTTCAGGTATCAAACCAAAACTTTTAAGATCACTTGGAATTACATATTGCAATAGGTTCTTTTCATCGATTTTATCTTCAGAGATTGAGGCACTATAACCTACAGCTTGCATATTTAGACGTTTACTGATTACTTTATCAATTCCACTAAAAGCGCCACCCGCAATAAATAAAATATTCTTCGTGTCTACCTCTACAAATTTTTGATCGGGATGTTTTCTACCACCTTTGGGCGGTACATTAACAATAGTGCCCTCCAATAACTTTAACAATGCCTGTTGAACACCTTCACCAGAAACATCGCGTGTTATGGATGGATTATCACCTTTTCGTGCTATTTTATCAATTTCATCAATAAATACAATACCGCGTTCGGCTTTATCAACCTTATAATCAGCCGCCTGTAATAATCGTGTTAAAATAGTTTCTACATCTTCACCAACATAACCAGCTTCTGTCAATACAGTTGCGTCTACAATAGCAAAAGGAACATCAAGCATTTTGGCAATAGTTCTGGCAATTAATGTTTTACCAGTACCTGTTTCTCCAACCATGATAATATTACTTTTTTCAATTTCTATATCGTCTTCTGTACTAATAGGTTTTTGTAATAACCTTTTATAATGATTATAAACGGCAACAGACATAACTTTTTTGGCTTGATTTTGCCCGATAATATATTGATCTAAAAAATCTTTAATTTTTATTGGTTTTCTAACTGCAAAATCTAATGATCCTTTATCTTTTTCATTTGTACTTTCTTCCAATACAATACCATGAGCCTGCTCAATACATTTTTCACATATATGTGCATCGACTCCGGCAATCAATAAATTCGTTTCCTCCTTTTTTCGTTTACAAAACGAACATTCTAATGCTTCTTTTTTAGCCATTTCTTACATTGAATTTAATAAATCAAATAATTAATTACTTTCGAGTTAATATTTCATCAATCATTCCATATTTTTTAGCTTCATCTGCTTTCATCCAATAATCTCTGTCGGAATCATCATGAACTTTTTCAATTTTTTGACCGGAATGTTTTGAAATAATTTCATACAACTCATCTTTTAATTTTAATATTTCTCTTGTAGTTATTTCTATATCAGATGCTTGCCCTTGCGCTCCTCCTAGAGGCTGATGAATCATAATTCGTGAATGTGGTAACGCCGAACGTTTTCCTTTTTCACCGGCACACATTAAAACAGCTCCCATTGAGGCTGCCATACCTGTACAAATTGTAGCAATTTCAGGTTTGATAAACTGCATGGTATCATAAATACCTAAGCCGGCATATACACCACCTCCTGGTGAATTGATATAAATAGAAATATCTTTAGAAGAATCAACGCTTTCTAAAAACAACAATTGTGCTTGAATGATATTGGCCACATGATCATTGATTGCTGTTCCTAAAAAAATAATTCTATCCATCATTAAACGTGAGAACACATCCATTTGTGCTACATTTAACTGACGCTCTTCAATAATATATGGGGTAACGCTACTTATCAAAGTATCAACATGTAGACTGCTAATCCCCTGGTCTTTAACCGCGTACTTTCTAAATTCTTGTCCTAAATTCATAAAAATTATTTTAAACTTTAAGTTGGTAAATATACTAACAATATACTAATAAAGTTATATGAGAATTTAATTTGAATCAAAGTATTCCTTCCAATCAAATTTATTTATTTTAGCTAGCAAAAGAAAAGTATCCATCCAATGAAAAAAATTATATTAATAATAATAATTACAATTAGTTATAACCTAACTGGACAAGAAATATTTCTTTTAAATAATATGATATTGTTAGAGAACTTTCCTAATAATTTAGTTTTTAAAAATAAAATACCTGAGAATTGGTTAATAGAAACAAGCACAATTGACACAATTATTTATCCTCCTAAATGGAAAGTAAAAAAAGATTTAAACGGTAAATTTATTACATACTCTAATTTATCTAGACCCAAGAAAAATAAAACAAAAGGTTATTATTATACTTTCGAATTTGAGCTAAACAATAAAATTGTTTATTTAGATTCGATACCAGATATCAAAATTAATTTTGATTTTAATAATAGCCCTATAATATATAAAGAAAAAAACGAAATCATTATTTATGAAATAAGAAACCATGAATGGTATTTAATTTTTCAAAATAATAAAAAGAAAATCTATAAACATCAAAAAAGATCCGATTATTTATTTACTAATATGCATATTAAAGATTACGAATTAATACTACAATTTGTTTTTAATTCGATTAAAGGTTATGACCATTATCCTCTTCCCGATAAATTTACTAGTAAAGAATTACCTAAGCTTCTTGCAGAAAATAGAAAAAAATATTACGAAGATTTTAAAATTAATAAAAAGAGATCCATGGAAGAAATATTAAAACATCTTACATTGATTGCTATGAATCAAAACACAATTAATAACAGGGTGTATCTAAAAAATAAAACTCCATAAGATAAGCTATGGAGTTTTTATGTTTCAAAAAAAAATATTATTTGTATACTTCTTTTACAAACTCTTCATAAGTTACTTCTTTGGTTTTTAACTTGACATTTTCTTTAAAAAAGTTCAATAATTTTTCATTCATTAATTGATCTGAAAGACGCTTTGCCTCATCTTTATTTGACAAAACACGATTTGCTATTTCCTCTAATTCCTTTTCTTCCGGATTCATATTTCCAAACTGCGCCATTTGTGTTTTTATATAGCCTTTGGCATAATCTTTTAAATCTTCATAAGAAACTTTAAGGTCATTGTCCTTACTTATTTTACCTTCAATCAATTGATAGCGTAAACCTTTTTCAGAACGATCAAATTCTTCTTTTGCTTGTTCGGTAGTCATTGGTTTTTCACCAGCAACCGCCAACCATTTTGTTAAAAATTCACTAGGTAGATCAAATTTAGTATTTGCAATTAAACTTTCAGTAACCTCATTTAATAGTTGTTGGTCAGCCTGAGTTGTAAATTGTTTCTCTGCTTCTTCTTTTAACTTTGTTTTTAATTCACCTTCACTTTTTATAATGTCTTTACCGTATATTTTATCAAACAATTCTTGATTTAATTCGGCCAACTCTGTTTCGGTGATCTCTTCAATAGTTAATTTTAATGTTTCATTAAAATTATGTGCTTCATCTTGTGAAAGACCTAAAATATTCATTAATAAATGATTATCTACAAATAAATTTTTAGATTTCAGCTCTAAAACATCTCCTACTTTAGCTCCAATAAATAGTTTTACATTCGACTTACCTTTAACTTTTTCTAATTTAAAGGTGGATTTTTTATCAATCTCTTTTCCCTCATTTACAAAAGAACCTGTAACATTTGAATTTTGAGCAATAACACTTTGTGTTTTTATTTTACCATACTGCTCTCTTATATTTATAATTTGATCTGTTACCATTTTATCATCGGCAACGATTTTATAAGATGTTATTGCTTTTTTAGGCGTTAAATTCACATCAAACTCAGGAGTAAGTCCTAATTCAAATTCAAAGGTGAAATTATCCGTATCCCATGAAAAATTTTCTTGTGTTTTTGGCAATGGGTTACCTAAAACATCTAATTTTTCTTCGATCAAATAATTGTTCAGTGCTTCTTGTAAAAGTTTATTTACTTCATCAATCATTACTGACTTACCATACTGCTTTTTTACCAAGCTCATAGGTACATGTCCTTTTCTAAAACCAGGTATATTTGCCTTTTTACGATAATTATTTAATTCCGTTTCCACTTTGTTTTCATAATCATTGGCATTAATATCAATTTTTACGATCGAATTTAGTGCATCGATATTTTCTTTAGTAATCTTCATGCGTAAATAATTTAGCTTGTTAAAAAATTTAAGGGTGCAAAAATAATAATTTTACATCACATATCAACAATGATTGTATCAAATAAGCAAAATAGCAGGTTAATATCGTGTTAAATCTATTAAAACGTTAAATACAAGAAGCAAACCGACCTGCATTTTCATTTATAAAAAAATTAAATCAGGCCAAAAAGTAGTTAGTCTATTATTTTATAGAGTACAGATTGAAAAAAGGACAATAAAACACTAAACAACAAAGCTGTCCAAAAGCCAGACACACTAAATCCGTCAATCCAATTATCTGCAATCAATATCAAGCCGGCGTTGATAACAAATAAGAACAACCCTAATGTTAATATAGTAACAGGTAAAGTTAACACTACCAAAACAGGTTTTAAAAAAGTAAACAGTATTCCTATTAAAAAAGCCACCCAAATGGCTGTTGTATAAGAATCAACTTCAACACCGGGTAATATTTTTGATAGAATTATTACAGCAATTGCTGTTAATAATATTTTTAATATATAATTCATCTATTTTGTTTTTTTAATTATCATGGCAAATTAGTGATTTCCAAGAAAACTTACAACATTGTCATAAAAATCATTCGGGTTTTCAGCATGTAACCAATGACCTGCATTTTTAATTGTTACTATTTTAGAATTTGGAAAATGGGCATTTATTAAAGCCTCATCGTTTTGTAAGATATAATCAGAATTTTTTCCTTTTAAGAATAAAGTCTCTCCTTCAAACAAAGTCATTGTGGGTAAGGCCGTACCTATTTCTTCGATGTTTTCTGTGAGACTATCTAAATTAAAACGATACGCAAAAGTATCTTTCGTTTTTCTATATACATTTTTCAAAAGAAACATTCTTATTCCAATTTCGGGAATATATTCTTTAAAAATCGCATCGATTTCATTTCTAGATTTTATTTCTGTAAAATCTACAGCATGCAAGGCTTTTAAAATAAATTGATGATGCTGCGGGTAAAATTTCGGGGTTATATCAGCAACAATTAATTTCTTAATGCTCTCAGGATATTTAACAGCAAATAGCATTGCTGTTTTACCTCCCATAGAATGACCTAGTAAATGTACTTTTTTTAAATGGTGAAAATGGAGGTAATTTAACAAGTCTTCAACCATTAATTCATAAGTAAAATCATCGGTATGAAAACTTCTACCATGATTTCTCTGATCAATTATATGTACTCGATAATTTTTAGAGAACTTGTTAGCAAGGGTTTTCCAATTATCACCCATACCAAAAAAACCATGCAAGATCAATAGTGGCTCACCTTCACCTAAAACGACAGCGTTTAATATATTCATTATTTTAATTTTTGCAGATACATACTAACTACATTTTGCAATCCAAAATACAAAGCTTCAGATATTAAGGCATGACCTATAGAAACCTCTAATAAATCAGGTACTTCTGTTGCAAAAAACTGCAAGTTATCCAAACTCAAATCATGACCTGCATTTAAACCCATTTTTAAACTACTTGCCAATTTAGCAGCTTCAATATAGGGCATAATACCAGCTTTATTTCCTTTTTTATATGCAATGGCATAAGCCTCCGTGTATAATTCAATTCTATCGGTACCAGTTTTTGCTGCGGCTTCAATTAAATTCAAATCAACTCCCATAAAAATGGAAGTTCTAATATTATTGCGCTGAAACTCATTGATCACTTCAGTTAAAAACTTTTGATTAGAAATGGTATCCCAACCTGCATTTGATGTAATCGCATCTACGGCATCGGGCACTAATGTAACTTGTGTTGGTTTGATATCTAAAACTAAATCCATAAATTGTTGCACTGGATTGCCTTCTATATTGAATTCGGTTGTTACAATTGGCTTTAAATCAAAAGCATCTTTATATCTAATATGTCGTTCATCTGGCCTAGGGTGAATTGTTATTCCTTCTGCCCCAAAACCTTGAATATCTATGGCTGATTGCACTAAATTTGGTGTATTTCCTCCACGTGCATTTCTTATTGTTGCAATTTTATTAATATTTACACTTAATTTTGTCATGAGTTTATTAATTTAGTAAATGCAAAATTAACCTATTTCATGTTTATTTGACTTTCTTTGCATAATTTTATGATACGAACAATCGATTACATATTAAATGATATTAAACCTTTAAAAATAGGTGATAAAATTAAAAAGGCACAAGCTTTGTTTGAGCAAAATCCAGCTTCTCACTTACCCGTAATTGACCGAAATATATTTTACGGCAACATAGCCAAACAAGATGTTGAATTTACCGATTATTCGGATGAAATTCTGGATGAAATAAAACCCTTAATCCAGACATTTTATGCAACTATTGATATGAATTGGTTTGAAGTTTTACAATATTTTGCAACCTATAATTGCAATCTATTACCTGTATTAAACGGTTCTAAAAAATATGTTGGCTACTACGAATTAGACGATTTTTTAAACCTTTTTAAATGTACACCTTTTTTACATGAAGAAGGAGTTATACTAGTAATATCTAAGGAAGTAAGCGATTATTCCTTTAGCCAAATAACACAAATAGTAGAATCAAATAACGCCACTTTATTAGGTGCATTTGTTTCAAAAATTGAAAATGATGTAGCACAAATCACATTGAAATTAAGTTTACACGATATCAACAATACTCTAAATTCATTTAGACGATACAATTATCAAATATTAAATGAATTTGAAAAAGATAAATATTTGGAAGAATTAAATAACCGATCAAATTATCTTCAAAAATACCTAAACATTTAAGGTGGGTTCTAAAAATTAATTTCTTTACTTACGCCTTTTTTTATTTTTTAAATAAGTGTTCGTGATGTGGTTCGCAATTCAAAAACAAAGAGAATAAATGAGATGCGAGATTCTATTTTTTTTGAATAGCCTTAGCTATTGAAAAAAAATAT
>CAYPHN010000048.1:0-1493 GCA_964410265.1 uncultured Flavobacteriaceae bacterium
TATTTATTGGGTAAAGATGTGGTTACCGACGGTTTGGAAAAAGGTGTATTTTACAAAAAAGAAGATGGATCTGTATGGATTGATCTAACCGCAGAAGGTTTGGATGAAAAAATTGTACTGCGTTCTGACGGCACTGCTGTTTATATGACACAAGATATTGGAACAGCTATTCAACGAATAAAAGATCATCCAAATATTAATTCAATGGTTTATACTGTTGGTAATGAACAAGATTATCATTTTAAAGTATTGTTTTTAATCTTAAAAAAACTTGGGTTTACCTGGGCTGAAAACTTACATCATTTATCGTATGGAATGGTTGATTTACCTCAAGGAAAAATGAAGTCAAGAGAAGGTACCGTTGTCGATGCTGATGACTTAATGATCGAAATGACCAATACAGCAAAAAGTATTTCTCAAGAACTTGGAAAACTTGAAGGATATGATGATACTGAAAAAGAGAGCTTATACAAAACCATAGGGTTAGGTGCTTTAAAATATTATATCTTAAAGGTTGATCCAAAAAAGAGAATTTTATTTGACCCTAAAGAGTCAATCGATTTTAATGGAAATACAGGGCCATTTATACAATATACATATGCCCGTATTCAATCCATTTTAAGAAAGGCTAATTTTGACTATAGTATTAATGTAACTGAAATAAAATTACATCCTAAAGAAAAAGAAGTAATTAAACAAGTTCAAAATTTTAAGGAAGTTATACAAAATGCTGCACAAAATTTAAGTCCTGCATTAATAGCCAATTACACTTATGATTTGGTTAAGAATTATAACTCGTTTTATCAAAGTGTACCTATATTAGGGTCTGATAATTTAAATGAAAAAATATTTAGAACACAGCTATCTGAACAAGTTGGAAAAACAACCAAGTCTGCTTTTAATTTATTAGGAATTGATGTTCCGAAAAGAATGTAGTGCCAAAATAATTACTTTTCTGTTTACTTATTTTTTGTTTAGTAAAATAAAATTTGGTAACTTCGTATAAATAAACCACTTAAAATGCACTATTTTTTAGTGTATTTTTATTTTAAATTATTATGAAAAAAAGAAGATTTTTATTTTTCCTCTCACTAATCTTATTTTTTCACATATCACATGCGCAATTAATCATGATTGACGGTGAGACAGGTGAATACAAATATGAAGAAGTAGTTAGTACAGAAGGAATATCGCAAGAGCAAATTAAGGAAAGAGCCAAAAAATGGATTGATGTATATTACAGTAGTATTCAATCCGAAAGTATTGATTCTACAAGTATTCAATCAAAAACATCATTTAAATTTAGCTGGAAGTTCATTCAAAAAAATATTCCTTTAGAATTATTTTTTGATATAACTGTTAAGATCAAAGAAAATCGGTATAAATATGATTTTTCTAATTTTGAGATAGGCAAAGTAACCAATGGTAATATTGATTCAAGTCCTTTAAGCAACTATATTAAAAGGTTTCCAAACAAATACCACATTTTTATT
>CAYPHN010000048.1:1503-11465 GCA_964410265.1 uncultured Flavobacteriaceae bacterium
CTATAGACACTGAAATAACAAAAGCTACTGAAAGTCTTAAATATTTTATTGAAAATGATAAAATGAAACCCAGTGAAGACGATTGGTAATTCATTTTAGATTTATTAATTACAAAAATTCCAACAATCTTTCTAAGGCCATACCTCTTGAGGCTTTAATTAATATGGTTGTATTTTTAATGTCTAAATTTTCTAATTCATTTTTAAAATTTTCAAAACTATTAAACAAAGTTATTTTATTGTTTTCTGTTCTAATTTTATCAAAGGAATTCCCTATTAAAAAAGCTCGTGAGATATTTAAACGATTGATGAGATCGGCAATATTTTGATGCTCTAACATTGAATTCTCACCTATTTCAAACATATCACCTAAAATTGCAATTTTATTATTATCAGTTAATTGAGATAGGTTTTCCAAAGCAACTTCCATGCTATTTGGGTTTGCATTATACGCATCTAATATAATTTTATTGGTTCCATTATTAATTAATTGTGAACGATTATTACTTGGTATATAATTTTCTATACCTTTTTTAATATCTGTAGCATTTACATTAAAATATGCACCAATAGCAACTGCAGTTGCTATATTCGAAAAATTATATTTACCAATTAATTTACTTTCTATAGAAGTTTTTCTAAATTTTAATTTTACAAATGGGTTAGCACTAACAAAATGTATTGGATACTCTGCTTTTTCACCCCCAAAAGTAATGGTATGCAATCCTACAGTTTTCTTTGTTTGAATAGCGTCATTGGTATTCACAAATGCCTTTTTATCATTATTTTTTAAATGGGTATACAATTCGGTTTTGGCTTTGATTACACCTTCTAGACTACCAAAACCCTCTAAGTGTACTCTGCCAAAATTTGTAATAAAACCATAGTCGGGAAGAATAAAATCACTAAGCATTTCAATTTCTTTTGCATGATTAGCTCCCATTTCTATTACGGCAATTTGTACTTCAGGTTTTATGGAAAGTAAAGTTAATGGTACTCCAATATGATTATTTAAATTACCCTTGGTCGCAGCACAAATATATTTTTCTTTAAGCACTGCATATATTAATTCTTTTGTTGTAGTTTTTCCGTTACTCCCTGTCAAAGCAATTACCGGTATATTTAATTGTTGTCTATGAAATTTTGCTAATTGCTGCAATGTTTTCAAAACGTTATCAACTAAAATAATATTATGCTTTGTACAATATTCTACCTCGTCAACAATGGCATAAGCAGCGCCTTTTAGTAATGCATCTTCAGCATATAAATTACCATTAAAATTATCTCCTTTCAAGGCAAAAAAAAGTGAGTTTTTACCTATAGATCTCGTATCTGTAGATACCTTATAATTTTTTTTGTACAAGGCATATAATTCTTTTATTTCCATAAGGTAAAAGTAAAAAAAAACTCAATATCAAAAGCTGATATTGAGTTTTTTAAATTATTCTATATAAATCGTTTAATTTACTTTGCGTCCTTCTTTTCTTCTTCTTGAATAAGACATTTGACCTAACTTATCTGTAGCACATCTAAACCCGATATAATTTGTTGCCATATATTCTGGTAAATATCTACGTTGTGCAGGGTCTAACCAAAAAGCTCTGTCTTTCCATGAACCTCCTTTGAAAACTCTAGCTTGATCACTAATTAAAGTAGTTCTAGTTTTGGTATCATATTGTTGAATTATCAATCCACTTTCTCCAATTTGTCTTGGAATCATAGGTGAATTATACATTCTTGGTTTTGCATCTTGATCATCTTCATCTCTAAAATATTGTTTGGTAGAAGCAAGGTCACCATCTTTACTATCTATATTGTAAGCTTTTTCGTAATTATTACGCATAAAAGCATCACGTTTTGTAATTGGTACATATTTTATACTACCCGGTAAATCTTTTGGTACAATTTTACCATTATCTAAGGTATCAAACTCAACATTATTGTAATCAACTACCACAACATTTCCTTCTTTATCGATCATTTTTTTGGTAAATACATTACCTCTAAAATAACTAAAGTCATTGGCATCATTATCTATTATAGGTCTGTAAACATCCGCAACCCATTCGGCAACATTACCTGACATATCGTATAAACCGAATGCGTTAGGTTTATATGCTTTAATTCTCATAGTAATATCTGCACCATCATTACTCCAACCTGCCAATCCACTATAATCGCCTTTTCCTTGCTTAAAGTTGGCCATTTGGTCTCCTTGATATCTTCTTGAAGTTTCACGAGTTGTTCCACCATTCCAAGCATATTTTTTACGCCCTCTAATAGAATTGTATTCTCTATTTTCACTTAAAGCTTTTGCAGCATATTCCCATTCAGCTTCAGTAGGCAATCTAAACCTTTGTTGCATAATTCCGTCAGAAATTTTTACATGACGTCCAGTAAACGAACCATCTGATTTTTTTGATTTTTTTGAATAATCTTTAATTCCTTTGTAATAAATTGAAGAATCTCCATCAAATAATAAATTTGGATTTGCCAAATAGGTTTCTGTATCAAAACGATTAGCGCCTTCAACTTTTAATGAATCATGATCAAATAAAGTATGTAATACACCTTTTTCAATTAAAATCTTTTCATTAACCCTATCCGTTCTCCATTTACAAAACTCTGCAGCCTGTCTCCATGAAACACCTACAACAGGATACTCTGCATAAGCAGGATGACGCAAATAGTTTTCCGTTAATAATTCATTAAAACCTAAAGTGTTTCTCCAAACCAAAGTATCTGGCAACGCTGCCTGATAAATT
This sequence comes from uncultured Flavobacteriaceae bacterium, assembly GCA_964410265.1. Lineage (GTDB taxonomy): Bacteria > Bacteroidota > Bacteroidia > Flavobacteriales > Flavobacteriaceae > Lutimonas. The sequence goes on from CAYPHN010000048.1 coordinate 4,268, forward strand.
TTACGATAAGTATCATCTGATGGAGGAAAAACTTTCTCTAAATATTGTAAATACAATAAGTACTCAATATTAGTAACTTCGGCCTCATCCATATAAAATGAACGAACCTGTTGCTTTACCGGTGTAGTATTCCAATCAAACATAACATCATCTTGAACGCTACCCATTGTAAAGGTACCTCCCTCAATTAAAACCATACCCGGAGGTGGGGCATGCTCTTTATAATTTGCATTTGCTTGAAAACCACCATATTTAGGGTTGTTATACTCCCAACCTGTTAAGGTAGATACACTTTTATTACTTTTACCACAACTAGCCAATAAAACAGAGGCTAAGATTAAAAGTAATACTTTGTTATTGCTAAACTTCTTCATGATTTTTTGTTGGATTATTTTTTTTAAATAAATACAAAAACTATTGCTTATTATTAGTATTTCAATTTTTCTAGTTTTATTTTTGCTTTCAATTTCTTGTATAACGATTGTTTTTTTTCTTTATTATGTTTAATGTTGTAAATTATTCGAAATATAAATTTAGTTGATAGCTTATGTTTTCAAAAAAACACATTTTTTTTTATATTTTAATGTTTGCTTTTACGTATGTTTTTTCTCAAAACACACATACTAAAAACTATATATTAAAATGGAATGATAATACTACTATACAATTAAGCAACAAACAATCTATTACCCTACCTCTAGTAGAAAATAACTTTTTCAATATATATAATGTACCTACATACACTCTAAGTTTTAACGTTGAAAAGAACATATTAGTACAAGACTTCAAAATAAAAAATGTTAAATTTTCAATTCTTTCGAATAATTTAGTAAAAAACATTAATATCGCTAAAATTCCAACCGATATTCAAGGTGATCTTAAAATCAATAATGCGCGTAATAAGTCCATTGCAGTATTGAACATAAACCCTTTAATTAATAGTAATGGACAAATAAAAAAAATTGAATCCTTTTCTTTGGATTATACCCTTACGGGAAATAAATCGGTGGGAAATAAAAAAAATGTACCTATTCCAATTTACACTTCCAATTCGGTATTATCCAGTGGTACTTGGTACAAATTTTCAGTTGATAATACCGGGGTTTTTAAAATTGATAAAGAATTACTTCAAAATATAGGGATAAACACTGCAAACCTCAATCCTAAAAACATTAAAATTTATGGCAATGGAGGAAATCTTCTTCCACAATTAAACGGTGATTTTAGATATGATGATTTACAAGAAAATGCAATTTATATTGAAGGAGAAGGGGATGAATTGTTTGATAATGATGATTTTATCCTTTTTTATGCAAAAGGAGCACATGCATGGGAATTGGATCGAACTGATTTTAAAATGACCAAACACAAAACAAATATATACAGCGATAAAGCGTACTATTTTATTACTGCTGATAATGGTATAGGCAAAAGAATTCAAGTTTCCAATACAATCAATCAATCTGCAGATGAACAAATAATTAATTTTCAAGATTATTTAATTCATGAAATTGAAAAAACCAATCTTTTTGCTAACGGGCAACAATGGTTAGGAGAAGACTTTAGTTTTAATGACAACCAAACTTTTAATTTTAATTTTGATAATATTGACGATAACGAAGCATTAACTGTTCGAATTCGTGGAGCTGCCATATCCTTTACCAACACTGTTATGAAAGCCAAAATTAATGGTCAGGATATTTTTGATTTGAATTTTAGTGCTATTTCTAATAACTCCTTCAATTTAGCAACCTCATCAGAAAAATACGGAAGCGCCAATATTAATTCAGATCAAATTCAAATAGAAATCACCTACAATGATCTCGGCAACCCGTCAGCAAAAGCATATCTTGATTTTATCGAAATTTTAGGCACAAAAAAATTAATTGCGGGAGATAAACAGTTTTCTTTTAGGAACATCAATACAACAGATGCCAATAAAGTTTATGAGTATCAAATTCAAAACGCCAATAATATTTATCAAATGTGGGATATTACTAATCCCGTTAACCCTGCAATGATTACAAACGAATCAACAAGTGCTAATTTTACATTTAAATCATTTGGAGGTGTTCAAAAAGAATTCATTGTAGTTAATACAAACAACTTTTTTATTCCTGAAACTATTGCAAACAATAAAATTGAAAACCAAAATTTACATGCATTAAAAGATATTGATTATGTAATTATTACCCAAGATTATTTAATGAATGAAGCGGAAAGAATCGCTGTATACCATCGGAAAAATTCCAATTTAACAACGCAAGTAATAAATTTAGATCAAATATATAATGAATTTGGTTCTGGTTCGCCCGATTTAACCGCAATTCGTGATTTTGTGCGTTTCTTATATCTTACAGCATCTTCTGAAGATAAAAGAATAAAATATGTTTGTCTATTTGGCGACTCTTCTTTTGACTTTAAAGATAGAATAACAAATAACAATAATATAGTACCAGCCTTTCAATCTTATGAAAGTTTTAATTTAGTAACGTCTTATGTTACCGATGATTATTTTGGACTTATGGATGATACCGAGGGTGAATTATTGTGGAGTGATTTACAAGATGTGGCCACCGGAAGATTTCCTGTAACATCATTATTAGAAGCTAAAGAAACTGTAGATAAAACCCTAAATTATTATAGTTCAAACTCATTTGGAGATTGGAGAAATAATATCACTTTTGTTGCTGATGACCCCGATAAACCTAGTGAATTCATATTGCAAAAGGCAGTAGATATAATAGCAGACGATGTTAGCACTAAACATCCGGTGTTTAATTTAAAAAAAATATATGCAGATGCCCATCAACAAGAAAGTTCGGCGGGAGGCGAAAGATATCCAACAGTTAACGAAGCAATAACCAATGCCATGGAAACAGGAACTTTAGTAATTGATTATTTTGGACATGGCGGTATTAATGGTTGGGCTAATGAAAGAATCTTAGAAGTACCTGATGTTAAAAGCTGGAACAATTATAATACACTTCCATTATTTATAACAGTAACCTGTGAATATTCTAGGTTTGATAATCCTATTCGCCCTACAGCCGGTGAATTTACTTTTTTAAATAAAAATGGTGGAGCCACAAATATGATCTCTACAACTAGAGAGATTTTTTTAAGCGTAGGTCAATCCTTTAATACCAAGCTTATTGAAAATCTTTTCGATTTTCGAAATAAAGATTATTCGATTGCAGAAGCAACGATGTATACCAAACATGATTTTAGAACCATCCAACGATTTTTTGTATACAATTTTGGTGACCCTGCCATGAAACTTTCTCAACCCAAACCCAACATTTTAATAACCAAAATGAATGACAAAGATATTTTACAAGTTAAAGACACCCTTAAAGCCCTGTCACTCACTAAAATAGAAGGAATTGTTACCGACTTAAACAATAATATTTTAAACGATTATAATGGCACTTTAACCGCTACTATCTATGACAAGGCTTTAAACAAAACTACTTTGGACAATGATAATTTTGGTAAAAAAATGGAATTCACTTCTATTGAAAGTAAAATATTTAGAGGAAGAGCTTCTATTAAAAATGGTGAATTTAATTTTGAGTTTATCGTTCCAAAAGATATAAGAATTGCATTTGGAAAAGCGAAAATTAGCTTTTATGCCGAAGACAATTCCAAAGATAGATCGGGTTCAAATTTTGAAATAACCATAGGAGGAATAAACACAAATGCGCCTTCGGATACTGAAGGACCAATTATTAAATTATTTATGAATGATGAGTCTTTTATTGATGGAGGGAATACAAATGAATCGCCCATGTTACTCGCACTTCTAGAAGACGAATCAGGTATTAACACCTCAATTACAGCTGTTGATCATGACATTATAGCCATTTTAGATAACGATAATGCCAACCCAATAGTTTTAAATGATTATTATGAAACTGAGTTAAATAATTTTAAAAAGGGAACAGTAAAATTCCCTTTGAGAAACTTAGAGCCCGGATTACATACTTTAAATTTTAAAAGTTGGGATACATACAATAACCCGTCAGAATCTACGTTAAGTTTTATTGTAGTAAATGATAATGACTTAATTTTAAGTAATGTATTGAATTACCCAAATCCGTTTGTAAATTACACTGAATTTTGGTTCAATCACAACAAACCAAATGAAACTTTAGAAGTACAGGTACAAATATTTACGGTTTCAGGTAAACTTATTAAAACCCTTAATCAATCTGTGCAATCAGGTGGACTTCTTTCAAGAGAAATTTCTTGGAACGGTCTGGATGATTTTGGCAATAAAATTGGTAAGGGTGTTTATGTTTACAAACTACAAGTAAAGTCATTATTATCTAATGCAAAAGCGGAAAAATTTGAGAAATTAGTTATTCTGCAATAAGCTAAAGGTTTAACCCCAACAAATAAGACAATGAAAAAATTAAGTCTAGTTATCATTACACTAATAGTAGGATTTGGAAGTGCCTTTGCACAAGACGATATAAACCCTATTACTACAGCTGCTCCTTTTTTATTAATTGCTCCTGATGCAAGAGCTGGAGGTATGGGAGATATGGGTGTAGCAACTTCACCTGATGCAAACTCGCAATTTTACAATGCGGCACAAAATGCCTTTGCAAGTTCTGAATGGCAAATTGCATTAAACTATACACCATGGTTGAGAAACTTAACAAATGATGTGAGTTTAACAAGTGCCTTGGTTACGAACCGTATCAATGAGAAAAGTGCTTGGAGTGCTGGTATAACCTATTTTTCATTAGGGTCAATCGATTTAACAGATGAAAGTGGTATAAGTTTAGGTTCTGAAAATCCAAATGAATTTGCTGTATCAGGTGCTTATTCTATGAAATTAAGTGAAAATTTTTCTATGGCGGTAGGACTTCGATATATTCATTCAAATTTAACCTTAAGAATTGAAAACTCTTTTATTCAAACAATAAATACCTTTGCTGTAGATGTCTCTGGTTATTACCAAGGGAATGAACAAAATTACGGTGATTTTAATGGTAAATGGCGTGGTGGATTTAATATCTCAAATATTGGTCCTAAAGTAGAATTGGTTATTGGTGGTGAAGAAAGTTTTATTCCAACCAATCTTAAATTAGGTGGAGGCTTTGATTTTATTTTAGACAATGTAAATACCATAACTGCAAATGTTGAATTCAACAAATTATTAGTTCCTACTCCTCCAATTAGAGAAAATGGTGAGGTAATAGCAGGTAAAGATGACAATGTTGGTTTTTTAACTGGTATGTTTCAATCCTTCTATGATGCACCTAGAGGATTTCAAGAGGAACTAGAAGAAGTTACTTGGGGTGTAAGTACAGAGTATGTGTACAACCAAGTATTTGCATTAAGAGCAGGTTACTTTCATGAAAGTCCTAACAAAGGAAATAGGCAATATTTTACAATGGGTGCCGGATTTAGATTTAGAAGTAGTACTTTAGATTTATCTTATTTAATTAATGCATCAGATGTTAACAATCCATTAGAAAGTACTTTGCGATTTTCATTATCCATTAACTTAGGTGATGTGTATGAATATTTTTAAATCAAATGACAGAGCTTAAAATCACTTCAAAATTTACAATTTTTCATAACAATACTGAGCTTAAAAAGCAAGATCGAGAATTGCTAAACAAAGCAATTAAAGCCCGAAAAAAAGCCTATGCCCCATATTCTAAATTTAGTGTTGGTGTTTCTTTATTATTAGGAAATGGCGAGATTATCTTAGGTAACAATCAAGAAAATGCTGCGTATCCTTCAGGTATGTGCGCTGAAAGAGTTGCTATATGGACTGCAGCTGCACAATGGCCTAAAACAAAGGTTTTAAAAATATTTATCTCTGCGAGTTCTTCAAAAAAAACTGTGGATAAACCGGTTTCACCTTGTGGCTCCTGCCGACAAACCTTATCGGAATATGAATTAAATCAAGGTTCTAATATTACTATTTATTTTACAGGTGAAACAGGTAATATTATCAAATCAGAATCTATTAAAGATTTACTTCCACTAACTTTTGATAATACTTTATTATAAATATGAAACCCGATATAATTAACCGTGAAGATCTACATCTTATTGTAAGTGAATTTTACACCAAACTGCTTAATAATAAGGATCTAATTCATTTTTTTGAAAAATTTAAAAATACAAATACTTTAAAAAAACATATAAATACTTTGGTAGATTTTTGGGATAATATCTTATTTTACTCTGGAACTTATAATAAGAATGCGATGCAGCCTCATGTGCAATTGCACCAAAAAAAACCGTTTTCTAAAAAACATTTTGACCTTTGGTTAAAACTCTTTAATCAATCAGTAGATGAAAATTTTAAGGGTAACAATGCCCACACCATTAAAACAAGAGCGCTTTCTATAGCGACAGTTATGAAAATAAAAACACTAAATTCATAAGCTTCAATCTAAAATATAATCTATATTTGCGCTTTCTTATTTACACTAGAAATTTTAATTATAATTGGTAAAATTGCATTAAAACGGATTAAATATTATTAATACCTAATTTTATATCACTATTTTTGGAAAACATTAATTATGAGATCAATAATTACAGGAACGGGAAGTTATATACCTAAAATAATTAAAAAAAATTCTGATTTTTTAAAAAAAGAATTTTACTCAGAGAAAAAAGAAACGATTCCGTCTTCCAATCAAATTATCATAGAAAGATTTAAAGCTATTACTGGTATTGAAGAGCGTCGCTATTTAGAACCTGAGCTTAATAATAGTAATATGGGTGCAATTGCAGCTCAAAAAGCTATTGATGATGCCAACATTAATCCAGAAGAAATTGATCAAATAATTTATGCACATAATTATGGCGATATTCGTTATAATGATACCCAATCAGATTGTCTACCCAGTTTGGCTGCCAGGGTAAAACACTTTTTGAAAATTAAAAATCCAGATTGTGTTGCCTATGATATAATTTACGGTTGCCCAGGATGGCTACAAGGATTAATTCAGGCAGATAATTATATTCAAGCAGGTAATGCAAAAAGGTGTTTAATTATTGCAGGGGAAACACTATCAAGAGTTGTAGACCCACACGATAGAGATTCTATGATTTATGCAGATGGTGCTGGAGCTTGTATACTTGAAAAAAGCGAAAATAATACAAAAGGAATTATCAGTTTTGCATCGCAGTCTTTTACTTTTGATGAAGCCAATTATTT
>CAYPHN010000048.1:11514-15161 GCA_964410265.1 uncultured Flavobacteriaceae bacterium
AATATCAACACAAGATATATTAAAATGTACGGGCGTAAAATTTACGAATTTGCTTTAAATAATGTTCCTAACGCCATGAAACAGGCTCTGGACAAAAGTGGGGTTTCGATTGACCAAATAAACAAAATATTGATTCATCAGGCCAATGAAAAAATGGATGAAGCCATAATCAAACGCTTTTACCGATTGTGTAAAACCAATGTCCCAAAAGATATTATGCCCATGAGCATTAAAAATCTAGGAAACAGCTCGGTTGCAACTGTACCTACATTATTAGATCTTATTTTAAAAAATAATTTAGAAGGTCATCAAATAAATGAGGGCGATACTATTATTTTAGCTTCTGTTGGAGCAGGCATGCATATCAACGCCATTGTTTATCAATATTAACCTTACCAATTCCCAAAAAGGAAAATAACTTAAATCTTTAAAATTCCAGGAGTTAACTCTTTAGTGATTTCATTCTCAAGGAATAATCTTGCGGTTAATTTTCCTTTTAATGATATATTTTCTCCATTTACCTCAAGCCAACTACCTTCACGCAGGCCTAAAACAGGAATTTTATTAAAAGTATGGAATTCTTTTATACGTGTTTCTCTAGTCTCACCTTTGTGCTTCGAATTAGGGTCGGGATCTAAATAATGTGGGTTTAAATTGAAAGGTATCAAGCCTAAAGTTTCAAAACTTGGTGGGTACACAATAGGCATATCATTGGTTGTTTTCATATTTACACCGGTAATATTACTTCCGGCACTCGTACCAAAATACAAGGTGCCATTTTCAACTGCATTTTTTATTACAGGCATTAAACTGTTTTGATGTAAGGCATTTACCAATACGAAAGTATTGCCACCACCGGTAAATATTGCTTTAGAGCTTTGTATCGCTTTTATAGGATCTTTAAATTGATGAATTCCTCTCACTGAAATTCCAATTTTACGAAAAGTATTATCTGCAATACTTGTATAATCCTCGTGAGAAATACCACCTGGCCTAGCATATGGGATGAATAAAACCTCTTCAATTCCTTTAAAAAATAGTGCTAAATCTGATAAAATATACTCTAAATATGCACTTCCAAATATTGTAGATGTACTGGCAATAAGCATTTTTTTCATCTGAATTTCTTTTATACAAACTTAATCAAACTATCTCTTTAACAAAAGTTTATCATTCTTTTAATAAGTTTTAAGATTATAGAATTGTTTCTTTGAATAATGAATCAACTTTACCTAACCCTTTTATTATTATTAACCCTAAATTTATCTGCTCAAAAGAGGCAAGTTGTTTTACACGGAATAATTAGTAATGATTCTATTCCGATTGAAAACATTCATGTTTTTAATAAAACAACCCAAAAAGGTACTGTAACTAATAAAAGTGGAGTCTTTGAAATTATTGTGAAATTAAATGATACTTTAACCGTTTCCGGAATTCAATTTTATATGCTTAAAATAAGCATTACAGAGGAGATTTTCAAAGATAAGTTTCTGGTGATATCCTTACTGCAAAAAATAAATACACTAGCTGAAGTTGAAATAAAAGCACATAATCTTTTTGGTAATCTAACTTTAGATTCTAAATATTTTAAGGATACTATAAAAAAAATCAACCCAAAAATAGCAAAAACTAGTAGCTACGACTTTAGTATACCTTCTAAATTTATGGCAAAACAACTAGACGAAGATCGACTAGATAATCCAACAGACCCTTTGGCTCCCATTGGAGGTGATATAATTGGTTTGGCCTATTTTGTTTTAGAACCAGCAATAAACGAATTAAAAAAAATAAACAAAACCAAAAGAGAAAACAAACAAAAAGAGCGATTATATTTAGCACAATCAAAAGCCGCTCCAAAAAATATTAGATCAGATTTTGGTGATGATTTTTTTGTAAAAACACTGCGTATTCCTGTTGACCAAATAGATGCTTTTATTCTTTATTGTAAACCTAAAGACATCATAAATTTATATTTGAAGAATAAAAAAATTCAATTGATTGATATTTTTATCACCCAGAATAAATCTTTTAAAAATCGTTCATGAAGTACCTGTACATCATACTATTCTTTATGTGTTTACAATTATCTGCACAAGAAGTTAGGTATAATATATCGGGTAATGTACACAATGACACCACAAACGTAGAAAACGTACATGTTATTAATCAAACCTCAAGAAAAGGAGTAATAACAAATAAAAATGGTGATTTTAAAATTCACGTTAAGATTAATGATACCTTAAAATTTACTAATATCCAATTCAATAATAAAATAATATTTATTAATAAAGAACATCTTTTAAATAAATTTATATCTGTTAATTTATTTCAAAAAACCAACGTATTAAATGAAGTTGTAATTCAATATCCACAAAATATGGCAAAATCTCTAAGCCTACCTAATGCTGGTAAAAAACCACTCAACAAATTAGAAAGAAATCTAAATGCTTATAGTCAAAAAAGTACACCCATTGTTATTTTAGACGCGTTATTACTAGGTCCTATTCTTAATAATATCCCATTTATTACACCAAGAACAGGTGGTATCGATGATATTTACAATATTATTTCGGGTAACCGAAAAAGAGATCGAAAATTAAAATCATTATTGGATGAAGACAATAAACATGAAATAAATCAAGAATATATTTATAATATTAGAAAATACTTTCAAGATGATTTTTTTATTCAAACAATTAACATATCAAAAAAAAACATCAATGCATTTATCAACTATTGTTTACCTAAAGATATTTTATTTTTGTTTAACAAAAAAAGATATCTTGACATGGTAAATATTTTTATAAATGAAAGCAAATCTTTTAAAAATAATTAATGAAACAGTTCTATTTTTTAATATTATTTATTGTTACATTCCATGTGTATTCTCAAAACAAACGCATTCTTTTACATGGGATAATATTTAGTGATTCTTTAAGCATAGACAATGTAAATGTTGTAAACAAATCTACATACAAAGGTACAGTAAGCAATAAAGTTGGAAAATTTCAAATTTTCGTTAGAGAAAATGATGTATTGCAATTTTCTAGTATTCAATATAAAACCAAAAAAATAACAATAAACAAAACTCACATACAAAAAAAGGTAATAGAAATTAGTTTAATTCAAAATACAAATGAGCTACAAGAGGTTGTTGTTCAAAATATGGCAAAAAAATTAGGCTTACCAAATGCCGATAAAATTCCTTTAGAGCCAACAGAAAGAAAAATTAATTTCTATAATAATGGAGGTATGTTAAACCAATTATATGGGTTTGTATCGGGTGATATGAAAAATTTAAAAATATTACAAAAACGTTTGGATGAAGATAAAATGTTGCTAGACGGCAAAGTAAATGTGCAAATAATAAGAAATCATTTCACAGATGATTACTTTATAAACACTTTACAAGTTTCTAAAGAGCATATTGATGGTTTAATATCTTATTGTATCCCACAAGGTATCGTGTTTGCTTTTCAAAAAGAACGTTATTTAGAAGTAGTTGATTTATTAATTCAAAATAAAGAAGCTTACCTAAACAGTCTTAAATAATACAACTAACCGTACTTTTACTTTATACCTCGAATCCGCTAGTGTATTTCTACTACAAAGCCAAACTGCACGCCATTGTTGGGAATGCTCGCTTT
>CAYPHN010000049.1:0-303 GCA_964410265.1 uncultured Flavobacteriaceae bacterium
AACCCCGGAAAGATCTGCTAGCATTTCTTGGGTAACTTTCAGCATTTCTCTTCGTTCTTTGATGCTTACTATTAAATTTGTAAAGTGCATTTTATGGCTCTTTTTTTGTAAAAGTAAACATTTTTTTAAATAAATACACGAAAAGTGCTTTTAAACGCACTAATTTACGCTTTTATAAACGATGTTGATTTTAAATAGTAAAATAGTGCCATATGTTGCACTATATGTTAAAATAAAAAGTATTAAACCCTATCAGTCAGCTGACGGACTAGACCCACTAATAGGAATCGACCCAAGGGTCGA
>CAYPHN010000049.1:329-14904 GCA_964410265.1 uncultured Flavobacteriaceae bacterium
AAAAAAGCGGGATTAGTTCGATTAACTAAAAAATTGAAATTATTTTTTTAGAGTCTCACGAATAAAATTAAAGGTTATATGCCAATCCTAAAAGAAAATATTTTGCTTCCTTTGATAATGATTATTTGAGGATATCTATTCCAACTAAATATGATGTAGGTACTCCAAAGTTTGGAATATTATATGATTTTTCTAAAGTAATAGAATTTCAAAAAGTTTCAAAAAGAAAAAATGATATAGCCTATGTGAATGTATGGGTAATGGAATGTAGAAATAAAAAAAAGGATAAGTGGCGTAAATACAAGTTAGTGATTCGTGTTAGGGGGCACCATAAGGCTGAACTTATTCTGGATGCCATGAAGGATTTAAATAAACTATTGTTACTTCAAGTGGCACAAAATCCTAAAAATAATTATGACTAATTCTAAATAATGAACATATTATTGATTAAAATAAAAAACACACCCACATAATATACTGATATATAGATGTGTATAATTTTAATTGTGGAGATGGAGGGACTCGAACCCTCGTCCAAACAAGTAACCAAATTACTTTCTACATGTTTAGTTTTTAATTAATTTTCATCCTAAAGCCGATTAAAAACAATCTACTTTAAGCTTAGCTTCTTTAATTTCGAAAAACAACCAAAGCTTTTGTTTTTCTAGGTTTATTTTTACGATGCCCCTAATCAGAACGCCATGAACCAAGGCTTTCAAGAGACATAAAGCTTTCCCGCCTGGCGGGACTAGGCTAATCCTACTATGAATTCAGATTATGCAGCTAAAGCGTAGTTATTCTCGCCGTTTAAAAAAGTGAAATCGTGATTTACGAGTACTATTTCATGACTCGACATGCTTATAACCTAACTAATCTTGCTGTCAAAACCAGTCATCCCCATATTTTAAAGAACTAAATAATAGTTTAATGTTTGCAAAAATATAAAAAAACAATAACAAAACTTTGTTCAAACGTGTAAAACAAAATACTTTTACACAAAACATACCACAAAGTAATTTCAAACTTCCTCTATTCATGAAAATAGCAATTATTAAAGAACGTAAAAATCCGCCAGATAAAAGGGTGGTATTATCACCTGATGCATGTGAGCACTTATTGAACTCATTTTCTAATTTAGTAATAAAGGTAGAAAGTTCAAATAATCGTACTTTTTCTGATGAAGAATACAAAAAAAAAGGTGTTATTGTTACTGATGATGTTTCAGGTTGTGATGTAATGTTAGGGGTTAAAGAAGTACCAATTAATGCCCTAATTTCAAATAAAAAGTATTTTTTCTTTTCACACACCATTAAAAAACAATCTTATAATCGAGATCTTTTGAATGCCGTTTTAGATAAAAATATTGAACTTTATGATCACGAAGTGATTACCGATAAAAATGATGTCAGATTGGTTGCGTTTGGCAGATATGCAGGTATTGTTGGTGCTTATAATGGCATTCGTACTTATGGTAAAAAATCTACTTCCTTTAATTTACCCAAAGCGCAAACATTAAAGAACCAAAAAGAACTGATTGAAGAATTAAAAAAAATAAAATTACCTATTATCAAAATTGTTTTAACCGGTAAGGGGCGTGTTAGTAACGGGGCAAAAGAAATTTTAGACGCAATGGGAATTAAAGAAGTTAGTGTTAATGATTATTTAAACAAAAAATTTAATGAAGCCGTATATACCCAACTTACTGTTTTAGATTATAATATTAGAAAAGATAATCGTGTTATTGATAAGTACGATTTTTTCGATAATCCATCCGAATATAAAAGTAATTTTATGCGTTTTGCCAAGATAAGCGACATCTATATTGCAGGTCATTTTTATGCCAATGGATCTCCTTTTATTTTTACACATAATGACGCTAAATCAAATGATTTCAATATTCAGGTAGTAGCAGATATTAGTTGTGATATTGATGGCCCAGTAGCCTCAACAATTAGGGCTTCAACCATAGCCGATCCTATTTATGGCTATGACCCTGTTACTGAAAAAGAAACCAACTATTTAACTGAAGGTGTTATTGCCGTTATGGCTGTAGATAATCTCCCCAATGAAATACCAAAAGATGCTTCCCTAGCTTTTGGAGAAAGTTTTGTAAAGTATGTCATTCCTTCTTTCTTTAATGAGGATAAGGATGGGATTTTACTAAGAGGAAGAATGACTCAAAATGGAAAATTAACGCCACGTTACTCCTATTTACAAGATTTTATTGACGGTAAAGATTAAATCATTTATTTTGCTCAAACCAGACCCAAATTTTCTAATTCAACTAGCCAATACCAAAATGCCATTTGGTAAATATAAAGGTGTGTTTTTAATTGATTTACCTGAACATTATTTGATTTGGTACAGAAATAAAGGTTTCCCGAAAGGGAAATTGGGTCAGTTTATGGAATCCGCTTTTGAAATAAGAAGAAATGGCTTAGAAGACCTTATTTTTAAACTCAAAAAATAATCTATTCTTTTTTAAGGTTTATTACACCATCATAATATGGGTAAAATGCCAAAGGTTAAATTTAAAAATAACCAATCATTATTGTTACAAACAAACACAATTATACCTACAAATAATTCCGCGAAAGCGAAATGCTTTGAAAAATAAAGCCTATATTCTTTGTGTTTGATTTGAAGCGTCTCTATTTTAATTTTTATAGGTGACACATGCTGTTCACTATTGGTCATTCCTTTGCATACAAAATTTGGTATGCTCGTTTCATATTGGTTGAATAAATATAATTTTTTTAACAATAAATTTTATGTAACAGGCTTATTTAAAGGGATGCCAATTACAAAATAAATATTAACCGCAAATTGTTAATAATTTCTTAAATTAAATCTTAAAAGACAGTAGTTTTATTTTAATTTTAAAATCGGGAAACAAATAAAAAAATTCAAAAAATATTCATGGTAGGAGAAAAAATTATAACGGGAAATTATACTTATAAAGAAGTTTTAAAAAGCTCATTATCATACTTTAACGGAGATGAACTAGCGGCAACAACTTGGATAAATAAATACGCTGTTAAAAATAGTGCTGGCGTTTATTTGGAAAAAACACCAGATGAAATGCACAAACGAATGGCTAAGGAGTTTGGTAAGATCGAAACCAAATATGAGCAGAAAAAAACTGTAATTGACAATTTTTCTAGCTATGGTAAAAAGAGAAAACCTTTAACCAAAAAAGCAATTTACAATTTATTTAAAGATTTTAAATATGTAATTCCTCAAGGAAGTGTAATGTTTGGTTTGGGCAATAAAGAAATTATAGCTTCTTTATCAAATTGTATTGTTGTGCCTCCAGTTTATGATTCCTATGGTGGTATTTTTCATACCGACCAGCAAATGGCCCAACTTTTCAAAAGAAGATGCGGTGTTGGTGTTGACCTTTCGGGATTAAGACCTAAAGATGCCAAAGTTTCTAATGCCGCTGGTAGTACAACTGGTGCTGTTTCATTTATGAATCGTTTTTCGGGTACTACCCGTGAAGTTGCTCAAAATGGTCGCCGTGGTGCATTGATGTTAACCATGGATATAGCACACCCTGATATTGAAGAATTTATTACCATTAAACAGGATCTTACTAAGGTTACTGGTGCTAATATTTCGATTCGCTTGTCTGATGAATTTATGCAAGCAGTAGAAAACAAAGAAAAGTACACATTGCGTTGGCCGATAGACTCTAAATCACCAAAATACATTAAAGAAGTTGATGCTGTGACCTTATGGAACACTGTGATTAAAAGTGCGCACAATACCGCTGAACCTGGATTAATTTTTTGGGACAGACAACATAATTATTCAACGTCTTCTCTATATCCAGGGTTTAAAAATTCTTCTACAAACCCTTGTTCAGAAATAGCCATGCAGGGCGGTGATAGTTGTAGATTAATTGCGGTTAATTTATATAGTTTTGTAGATAATCCTTTTACAGAAAAAGCAAAATTCAATCAAAAAAAGTTTTATGAAGTGGTTTATGAGTCACAAAGGTTAATGGATGACTTGGTAGATTTAGAATTAGAAGCTGTAGATAAAATATTGCATAAAATAAAAGCTGATCCAGAACCAGATGAGATTAAAAAGAATGAAATTGACACATGGGAATTACTTCGTGAAACGGGTAAAAAAGGACGACGTACAGGATTAGGATTTACTGCCTTAGGAGATGCCGTTGCTGCCTTAGGATTAAAATTTGATACAGATGACGCTTTACAAGTTATCGATGAAATTATGAAAACGAAAATTACTGCTGAATTTGACAGTAGTATTGATATGGCCATTGAAAGAGGTCCGTTTGAAGTATTTAACCGAAACATTGAGGATAAATCGGAATTTGTACAAATGCTGCAATCAGAATTTCCTGAACTTTACCAAAGAATGATGGATAACGGTAGAAGAAATATTTCTATCAGTACCGTTGCCCCTACTGGTTCTTTAAGCATGTTGGCACAAGTTTCTTCGGGTATTGAACCTGTGTTTTTAATGTCGTATAAACGCAGAAGAAAAATAAACCAAAATGATAAAAATGCAAAAGTTGATTTTGTTGATGATCTTGGTGATGCTTTTGAAGAGTTTATTGTTTATCATAAAAAATTAAAAACCTGGATGGAAGTTACTGGCGAAACTGATATGGATAAAAGTCCTTATGCCGGAGCCACTGCCACTGAAATTAATTGGGAAAAACGTGTTGAAATGCAAGCCTTGGTTCAAAAATACACCACACATTCAATAAGTTCTACAATCAATTTGGCTTCCGATGTTTCTGAAGAAATGGTTGGTGACATTTACATGGAATCATGGAAACAAGGTTTAAAAGGAATTACAGTATATCGTGATGGTTCAAGAAGTGGTATTTTAATTGCCGAGGATAAACAAAAGAAAAAAGAAGAGATAAAAGCCTTTAATCAAGGAATTAAATGCCGAAAAAGACCTAAAAAAATTGAAGCAGAAATTATTCGTTTCCATAATAATTCAGAAAAATGGCTGGCCGTAGTTGGCTTGATTGAAAATCAACCTTATGAAATTTTTACCGGTAAAATGGAAGATTCTTTTGATTTACCACAATGGCTTCAAAAAGGCTGGGTAATTAAACATAGAGATGAGAGTGGTGAAGCACGTTATGATTTTCAGTATATGGATAAAGAAGGCTATAAAACAACTATAGAAGGCTTATCGAGATCATTTGATAAAGAGTTTTGGAATTACGCTAAATTAATATCAGGTATTTTACGTCATGGAATGCCTATGCCATATGTAGTGGATTTGATTCAAAATTTAAATATGTATGACGATCACATCAACACTTGGAAAAATGGTGTTGCTCGTGCTTTAAAAAGATTTGTACCTGAAGGCTCAGCTGCCGCAGATAAAAAATGTTCAGAATGTGGAGACCCTGAAGGATTAATTTACTCTGAAGGCTGTTTAAAATGTGTAAGTTGCGGGCAATCTAAATGCGGATAATGGCTCTTAATTATTTATAATCAATACGCTGTTTTAATATTTTAAAACAGCGTATTTTTTTATGAACCTATTGAAGTGAATCCCATTTTTATTTAATTGAACAATCGTCATGGTAAAGCTTCCTTTTTTTTAAATCAGACGATGATTATAGCCAAAAATTAACTAAAGAGTTTTCTTTTTAATGATTTTTCGTTTAAAAATTACTACAAGTATCCCACCTCTAAAAATCATCCATATTGTAAAAGCAATCCAAATGGCATATAATTTTAAGTCGAAATAATCTCCTATTAAAAGAGAAGGAATAAAACCAATAAAAGTCGCAATTAATAAGGTATTTCTTAAAGTAACTGCCTCTGCCATACCTTTAAAAATTCCGTCAAATACAAATGTTAAAGCATTTATTGGTTGCATGATTAGAACTATCCAAAAAATAGAATAGAACAAATGTAAAACTTCTTTTTCACGTGTAAATAATTTTCCAATTGGCAGATATAACATAAAACAAACCACACCTAATATCGCAGAAATTATCAAAGTATATTTACTGAGTTGCTTACTTAAACTCCATATTTTTGTGTAGTTTTTCTCTCCTAAAAGTCTTCCTGACATGATATTACCAACACTAGAATAGCCATCGATAAAAAAGGCAAAGAACAACCATATTTGAAATGCAATGGTTTGTGCTGCAATATAATTTGTACCGTATTTTGTTGCATAGGCATTGGCCATGTACAAGGCAATATTTAAAGCAATGGTTCTAATAATTAAATTAAAACTAAGAGATAGTAGCCGCTTAATTTCTGGATGAAAAGAAAAAGATATATGTAAATTAAATGGCGTTTTTTTAATCATCAATACCAAAGCCAAAATTGCCATTACTGCTTGCGCAATTACACTTGCCCAGGCAGCTCCTTCTACATGAAGTGCCGGAATCAAACCCTCAATTCCAAAAATTAAAACAAAATCTAATCCCACATTAATACTAGCACCAATAATACTAATAATCATAGGCCAGAAAGTATTTTGCATACCCCTAAAAACACCAAATACCGAAAAAATAAATAGTGTTAATGGTAGTCCTAAGGCTCTTATTTTATAATACGAAATAGATTGTTCCAATACAGGACCCGTAGCATTATACAGTTTAAAAATTTCTTCAACAAAAAAAATTGTAGCGAAATAAATAAAAATGCTTAATAATAAGTTGATTAAAATTATTTGAGCTGGTAATTTTAGAATGTCATTTATTTTATTGGATCCAAAATATTGCGCTATAATTGCAGAGATAGCTGATCTTGTTTGTGCCAAGATCCAAACAATTGCCGAAATAAATGACCCTGCAATACCAACCGCTGCGAGTGCTTCCGTAGGGTTAATTTTAATGTTTCCAACGATAGCCGTATCGGTGATGGATAAAAGTGGTTCGGCGATTCCAGAAATAATAGCAGGTATTGCTAATTTATTTATTTCTTTAAATGAAATTTTATTGGATCTATTCAATTTTACTCGCATGTTTACAATTGCAAAAATAAAACATAAAAATTGAAAACAATCCCACGTTTTGCATATTAGATCTTTACCTCTTCAGTTTTTATTTTTTTTATTGCTGGGAATTGTTATGGGATTTATTTTTCAAATTGATTTATCTATCGTTATAATCTTATCGATTTTAGCATATACGGGTCTCATTATCTTTTATTTTAAAGCTAAAAAGGACTTTAAATTTCCTATTTTATTTTCTATTATTACTGCAATTCTTTTCGTATTAATAGGTATTTTGAGTATAAATTTACAAAAACCTAAATACCAAACAAACAATTATTCAACGTATTATTTTTCGGGAAACAATTTATTTATAAAAGTTGATAAAGTATTGAAACCCAACTCATTTTACAAAAAATATATTGGAGAAATAATTTGGGTAGACAGTGTAAAAACCAATGGTAAAATATTGATAAATATACCTGTTGCCTCTAAAAATAAACAATTAAAAGTTGATGACATTTTATTCACCAACATATCATTAAAAAAAATTAATAAAGCATTAAACCCAAATATATTCGACTATAAGGCCTATCTACAAAAACAAGGAATCTACCATCAAATTAGATTAAAGTCTGACAATTTTAAAAAGTTATCGTCAAAGAAGAAAACTTTTAGAGGTATTGCGTTTCAGTGGAGAGAAAAAATAAATAGTTCTCTTAATAAAAATAATTTTTCAAAAGAAGAGTTATCCATAATTAATGCCCTTTTATTAGGACAAAGAAATGATATTTCATCAGAAATATATGAAGATTATAAAAATGCAGGTGCCATTCACATCTTAGCGGTTTCTGGTTTGCATATAGGTATTATTCTCCTTTTTTTGAATTTCTTATTCCAACCTCTTGAAAGATTCAAACATGGAAAAATTATTAAATTAATAATCGTTGTTATTTGCCTATGGATGTATGCTTTTATAGCAGGCTTGTCTGCATCAGTTGTTCGTGCTGTTACCATGTTTACGGCTATTGCCATAGGAATGCTTTCAAATAGACCTTCGGGGATAAAAAACAATCTTGTAATTTCTTTATTCTTCTTATTGATGATACATCCATTATTTTTATTTGATGTTGGATTTCAATTGAGTTATACTGCTGTTTTTTCTATTGTTTGGTTACAGCCCCATTTTAAAAAATTATGGCAACCGAAAATTAAAATTGTCGGTTATTTTTGGCAGTTGCTCAGTATTTCTTTTGCGGCACAAATAGGATTGTTACCTTTGAGTTTATATTATTTTCATCAGTTTCCAGGATTATTTTTTATTTCAAGTTTGGTGATTATTCCTTTTTTAGGATTTATTCTAGGGTTTGGAATCATTATTATAATATTATCCTTAATAGGAATACTTCCTTCTTTTTTAGCTAATTTTTATGGCTTGGTTATCCAATATATGAATGATTTTATAGCTATTATTGCCCAACAAAAAAGTTTTATTTTTAAAGATATCCCTTTTTCATTCTTACTGCTTCTCGTTGCATATTTAATTTTGATAAGCTGTTTATTGTGGCTGCATAAAAAATCCTTTCGGAATTTAGCTTTTTTATTTAGTGCAATAATTTTTGTTCAAATAACAATGATCTACGAGAAATTACAAATTGAAAAAACCAATGAATTTATTGTCTTTCATCAAGTAAAAAATACATTAATTGCAAACAGACAAGGTCATAATGGGGTTGTTTATCAAAAAGAAGATATGCTAAATGCATCTGGAAACAATATTTTAAAATCATATGCTTTAAAGTTTAAAAACTTAGATTTAAAAACCAACCTCACGCAATCCAATGTTTTGCAAATAGATAGCAAAAAAATATTGATAATTGATAGTAAGGGTATTTACAAAGATTTGTTGTTTGTACCCGAAGTTGTAATATTAACACAATCTCCTAAAATAAATTTAGAACGTTTGATACATCAAATGCATCCTAGAATAATAATTGCTGATGGATCTAATTATAAGAATTATGTAAACCTTTGGAAAACGACATGCGAAAATGAAAATACATACTTTTTTAATACCTCTGTTCAAGGGGCTTTCCAATACCCATATTAGCCTAGCTCCACTACAATTTTATGTATATTTGCTCGTTAAAAAGATTAAAATCTAAAAAATATTTTATGAAAATTATTGTGCCAATGGCCGGAATAGGGTCTCGCTTGAGACCACATACTTTAACCATACCCAAGCCATTAACCATATTAGCAGGTAAACCAATAGTGCAAAGATTGGTTGAAGATATTGTAAAAGTTGTTGACCGAAATGTAGAAGAAATAGCCTTTGTAATTGGACCTTCATTTCCAAAAGACACAGAAAAAAAATTAATGCAAATCGCAAAGAGTTTAAATGCAGTAGGTAAGGTATTTGTTCAAGAAGAAGCACTTGGTACTGCACATGCAATTCAATGTGCCAAAGAATCTCTTGATGGACCTTGTGTAGTTGCTTTTGCTGACACTTTATTTAAAGCTGATTTTACGCTTGATGCCAACACCGACGGAGCCATTTGGGTAAAACAAGTAGATGACCCTAGTGCCTACGGTGTAGTTAAATTGCATGATGGTGTTATTACTGATTTTGTTGAAAAACCACAAGAATTTGTGTCAGATTTGGCAATAATTGGAATTTACTACTTTAAAAAAGGAGAGGTTCTTAGAGACGAAATTCAATATTTATTAGACAATAATATCACAGAAAAAGGAGAATTTCAATTGACTAATGCTTTAGAGAATATGAAGCAAAAAGGATTAAAGTTCGTACCAGGTACCGTAAATGCTTGGATGGATTGTGGCAATAAAAATATTACTGTTGAAACCAATAGTAGCGTATTACAATTTGCCCATCAAGATGGGCAAAATTTGGTTTCTAAAAATATTATTTTAGAAAATTCTAAAATTATTGAACCCTGTTATATTGGGGATCATGTAGTTTTAAAAAATAGCACCATTGGCCCTAATGTTTCTTTGGGAGCTAATAGTTTGGTTGAAGACTCTATTATTCAAAACTCATTAATACAAACCAACGTAACTATAAAAAATGCTGAATTAAACAATGCTATGATTGGAAATCATGCATTTTATAATGGTAATTTCACTTCTATTAGTATAGGTGATTATTCCATATTAAATTAAAATTTGATTAAAAAAACCATACATATTATAACTTGTATTGTTATTTTGATAATACCAATATTTATGCAGGCTCAAGAAGATGTAGCTTCAAGAGAGGCAATGCTTATTGAACAACAAGAAATAAATTTTCAAACTTTCTTTTTTGAATCCCTTCAGCAAAAAGCGATTGGCAATTATGACAAAGCAATTTATGCTTTAGAAGCTTGTAATAACATGGATAAAGAAAATGTTGCGGTGTTATTTGAACTATCCAAAAACTATTATTTTTTATTTAAATATACAGAAGCCGAATACTATGTTTTAAAGGGCCTAGAAATTGAAGCAACAAATTTATATCTGTTAAGGCATCTAAAAGAAATAAAGGCCAAGCAAAATGATTTTAAGGGAGCTATTAAAATTCAACAAAAAATTATTCTGTTAAAACCACGGGAAGAGTCAGATCTAGTTATTTTATACATCAAATCTGGAGAAATGAACAAAGCCATCGAATTGATGAAAAAGTTAGATGGCAATAACAACTTACCTACACATTTAGCACCATTAAAAGAGTCGTTGCTACAACCACTTCCAATAATTACGAAAAAAGGAAACAACGATGCATTTAAAGAGCAACCGAAAAGCAAAACCGAATTACTAAAAGAGCAATACTACTTAAAAAAGGATTATAGTTCTTTAAAATTATTATTAGACAGAGAGTTTAAAACAAAACAGTTTTTAGATTTGTTAAAGGATAGTGAAAAGGCCATCAATTTATATCCAGCACAACCTTTTGTTTATTTAATGCATGGTGTCGCACTTAATAATATTCGAAAATATAAGAATGCTATTGAAACTTTAGAAACTGGCTTAGAATTTTTAATTGAAGATAATAATCTTGAGGCACAATTTATGGAACAATTGAGTTTAAGCTACAAAGGATTAGGGAATAATAAATTGGCTTCTATCTATTATAAAAAAGCATTAGATTTGCGTAATAAAGAATAGTTTGTATGTTGAAAAAGGGAATTGTTTTCTTTGTTTTTATAATTTTATTGTTTTCGTGTAAAAGTACTAAGGTTACAGATAAGAATATTAAAAGCTTATCGGCTAAGAACATAATCAAAAAAAATACTAAAGCTACTTTTGATAAAAAATCTGTTAAGGCCAGTTTAATTGTAAAATATATAGGTAAATCCAATTTACCCAATTTAAAAGCTTCTTTAAGGATGGAGAAAGACTCCATAATTTGGTTGAGTTTTTCTAAATTAGGCTTTCCTGTAGCAAAACTAATGGTTAGCCAAAATAAGGTTCAATTTTATGAAAAAATAACCAAAACCTATTTTGATGGTGATTTTGAATGGATTAGCAAAACATTAGGATATGATTTTGACTTTGAGATGGTGCAAAATTTATTTTTAGGAAATCCCCTATTAAATTTAAAGGAGGATAAATATGAAGTTGAAATAGTTGAAAATTCATATAAAATAAGTCCAAAAAACAAAAAACTATTGTTTGATATTGCCTTCTGGATCAATCCATATAGTTTTAAACTGATGAAAGAACAGATACAACATCAAAAAAGTGATCAAAAATTAAGTATTATATATAAGGGTTATACAGATATTGATAAAGATTTGTTTCCAACCGGATTTGAAATTAGAGCCGTTAATAAAAAAAGAAAAACGACTATTGCTGTTAATTTTAAAAATGTAATCTTTGACACAAGTTTAAAATACCCTTTTAAAATACCAAAATCATATAAAAAGATTGAAATGAAATGAGTTTTTCTCAAAAAATAAATAGTTGTCAAAAGTGTTATTTAAAATTTTCGTGTGTTTTTCGGAGTTTTAATATTGTTCTTTTGATGCTATTTTTAATTTCTTTTTCAAGCTTTGGACAAAGCAGGAAAGAATTAGAAAAACAGCGTATTGAAATTCAAAAAGAAATAAAAAAAATTAATAATTTATTATTTCAATCACAAACAAAAGAAAAAGATATTCTCTCGGATCTATCCGATTTAAATATGAAAATTGGTGTAAGAACCAAATTAATTGAAACAATTAATCAAGAAACAAAACAACTTACTAAAGAAATAAAAGAGAATGAAAAAGAAGTTGATCAGTTACAAAATAGATTAAAGGCGTTAAAAGAAGATTATGCCAATATGGTGATTCAATCTTATAAAAGCAAAACCAAACAAAGCCGACTCATGTTTGTGCTTTCTTCAGAAAATTTTTTACAAGCCTATAAGCGTATTCAATATATCCAACAATATGCTGATTATCGAGCCAAACAAGGAGAAGAAATAAAAATAGAGACGCTAAAGCTGAAAAATTTAAATGATTATTTAAAAGAGACAAAAGCCGAAAAAGAAACACTTCTAATAGTAAATCAACAAGAAAAAGGAAGGATTGATAAAGAAAAAAAGTCGCAGGAAGGACTGGTAAGCTCATTAAAAAAGAAAGAGAAAAAATATATTTCTCAAATCAAACAAAAGCAAAAAGCTGAAAAGGCAATTGATAAAAAAATTGAAAAGATAATCGAAGAAGCCATTGCTAGATCCAATAAAAAAAGTAATAGAAAAAATCTAAAAAGCTCGGGGTTTGCCTTAACTCCCGAAGCAAAACTTCTTGAAAAAGATTTTATTTCCAATAAAGGAAAATTACCCTCACCAGTAAAAAGAGGCATTGTTGTTAGGCATTTTGGTAAGCAAAAACATCCTACCTTAAAGGGAATTACAATAGAAAGTAATGGTGTTTTTTACGCTACTGAAAAAAATGCCAATGCAAGAGTTATATTTAATGGTAAGGTTTTAGCAATACAAGTTTTACCTGGTAAAAAGAAGGCTGTTTTGGTACAACATGGCAATTATATATCCGTTTATAAAAATTTGGATAATGTAACTGTTAAAAAGGGCGATTTAGTTACCACAAAACAAGAAATTGGAAAGATCCATACCAATAAAACCACAGGCAAAACCATATTGGCCTTTGTTCTTTTTAAAGAGGTTGAGCGACAAAATCCCGAAGAATGGGTGTATAAGATCTAAACATTTCTTATGTTTTTTAAACTCTTAGTTGAAGAAAAATTAACAGAAAAAATTAAGACTATTTCTTCAATTTCTGGAGGAGATATCAATAATGTTTTTAAAATTAAAACAGAACAAAATACTTATGTTTTAAAAGTAAACCGTAACGATATTTTTCCTCAAATGTTTGCAAAAGAAAAATTGGGGCTCGAAATACTTTCCAATACTGGAATAAAATCACCAAAAGTAATACAATATTTTTCGGCTAATGAATATCAATTTTTATTGCTAGAGTTTATTAAAGAAGGATCAATAACCAATCTTTTTTGGGAAAATTTTGCATCTAATTTAGTTGCGTTGCATCGAACTAGTAGGAATTACTTTGGTTTAAATCATGATAATTATATTGGTTCTTTAAAACAAAAGAATCATAAAAAAACCTCCTGGGAATCTTTTTTTATTGATTGTAGAATTGCGCCATTGGTAAAACTAGCATTTGAAAATAATTTACTGAGCAAAAGCCATTTAAAATGCTTTGAAAAATTATACCTTCGATTAAATGAACTTCTTCCTATAGAAAATTCATCATTGGTACATGGTGATCTTTGGTCTGGAAATTTAATGAAAGGGGCAGATCAGGTTCCTGTTTTTATTGATCCTGCAGTTTATTTTGGTCATCGTGAAATGGATATTGCCATGACTCAAATGTTTGGTGGTTTTGATTATTCTTTTATAAATTATTACAATGATTTATTTCCTCTAGAAAAATATTGGGAAGATAGAATTGAAATACACAATCTATACCCAAACCTAGTTCATTTAAATTTGTTTGGGCAATCATATTTAAGCGGAATAGAAAGTGTTATACAAAAATTTTGTTAAAGTCTGTTCGGTCTAGGTTCTAAATCAGTCAATTCTGCAATTTTAATTGGGTGTCCGCTTTCGATACTTTTTCTTGCAGCAACACCAATTAGAATCGACATGGCGCCATCTCTAACTCCAGCAGCTCTTTCATAAGGGTCTTTCTTTTCAGGATTTATAAAAATTTTATTGTGAAGCCTTTCATCACCACCGCCATGTCCTCCTCTTGTATAAGGAACTTGAATGGTTTTATGATCTTCCCATAATTTATGTTCAATTATCGGTTTGTAATTTTCAATTTCCTTGCCATCCTGCTGCATTTCTAATGCATGCAATTCTTCCTGACTCAATTTTTCTTGTTTGTTATAAGGTATGTCAAGCCATGCCTCAATTCTACCTTTTTGTCCATTAAAGGCAATTCTCCATCCCTCAAAGGGAGAATAAGTTGTCAAAGAATAATTTACAACAACATTATTTGCGTATTTTATTTGGGCCGACATTTTATCATAGATATTTATTTCTTTTCTAAAAACACAATTATCTCTAATATAGCCATCGTGCTTTTCATTT
>CAYPHN010000050.1:0-14814 GCA_964410265.1 uncultured Flavobacteriaceae bacterium
AAATGAATCTTTACAAAAAATGCAATTACAAACAGAATTGAATTATTTAAAAACTCAAATACAACCTCATTTCTTTTTTAACACCTTAAATAATCTTTATGCACTAGTAATTAACAAATCACCCAATGCTCCTAACGTGGTTCTTAAACTTTCAGAAATTATGCAATATATATTGTATGAAGTTAAGGCGCCCAAAGTAAGCTTATTAAAGGCTATAAATTATATATACAGCTATTTGGAATTAGAAAAACTCAGGTATGGAGATAAAATAAAATCTGAAATAAATATTATTGGAAACATTGATGATATATCCATCCCGCCATTAATATTTTTACCTTTTATTGAAAATTGTTTTAAACATGGCACAAAAAATAATGATAATATAAAAGTGACTATTCATTTTGAAGTAAGAGACAATTTTCTTTACTTTACAGTAGAAAATACCTTTAAATATGGTGATAACAAATTCACTGAACACGGTATAGGTTTAGATAATGTAAAACGCAGGTTGCAATTGCTTTACGATGATAATTTTGTTTTAATAACAAAAGCTAAAGCCGAAAAATACAAAGTACTTTTAAAGCTTCCTATAGAATGAAAATTAAATGTATAATTATTGATGACGAACCATTGGCTATTGAGGTGATAAGAAATTATTTGAAAGAATTCCCAAATATGGAATTGGTAAATGTTTTTAATAACCCAATAGATG
Source organism: uncultured Flavobacteriaceae bacterium (assembly GCA_964410265.1). Lineage (GTDB taxonomy): Bacteria > Bacteroidota > Bacteroidia > Flavobacteriales > Flavobacteriaceae > Lutimonas. The sequence continues at coordinate 713 of CAYPHN010000050.1, forward strand.
CTATGAATAGTATTGTTGAAAATAAAGTTGATGCCGTTTTTTTAGATATCAACATGCCTAAAATGAATGGGTTAGATTTTATAAAGAATATTAAATATAAACCTCACTTTATTATTACTACAGCATATCGTGAATATGCAGTAGAAAGTTTTGCCTTGGATGTATTCGATTATTTGGTAAAACCAATACCTTTTACTCGATTTTTAAAATCTATCAATAAACTTACGCAAAAAGTAAATATAGGTGCGAATACAGATGTACAAAATAGGCAAAGTGAAAAATCATTTATTTTTTTAAAGATTGATAAACAACTAGTTAAAGTGAAGTTTGAAGATATTTATTTTATTGAAAGCCTAAAAGATTATATTAAAGTATTTACAAAAACAGGTGATTGTTTGGTACACAAATCTTTAACTGGTATTACCGAAGAGTTACCCACTGATCAATTTCTAAGAATCCATCGCTCTTACACGGTTTCATTAAATAAAATTGATGCCCTTGAAGGCAATTCTATTCTTATTGCGAATAAAAGAATACCTATAGGAAGAAAGTATACCAATTATGCTAAAAATATTATTTTAAACAGTTAAAAAGTCATAAAAGAATAAGAAATAGGTAACTGGAATGTCTTTTATTGCTGAGACGAATTAATTGAGTCCATAAATGTATATTTAAATTATGACAAAAAGTATGAGAATGATTTTAAGTAAAGCTAGTGAAGCAATAAAAAATCACGCCAATGGCGTGATTTTAAATCCAATTAGATTAGACACTTTTTTTAACTATTTTTCTTTACACTGCCTCCTGAGCTTTTGTCTTTATTTACAATTTTCGGGTTTCCTCTATAACGTATGTCTGCACCACTTGTAGCATTTCCGTTAAAAGACTCCGTCACATTAACCTTAATACCTGAGCCGCTTGTTGCTTTTGCTTTACAATTTTTTACATTTAATTCATATGCATTAATGTCACTACCACTTGATGTACGTGCATCTAAATTTGTAGCTTTTCCGCTTAAATTAATATTGGCTCCACTGGATGATTCACAGTTTAAATTTGTGACATTTAAAGTTAAATTTGCTTCAGATCCACTGGATGCATCTACTTTTAAGTTATCTGCATAAAATGTGTTTTCTGAATATACTTCAGCACCACTTGATATTAATATCTCATTCAGATTTTCAACTGATAAATGTATTTTTTTAGCTGTTGCTTTCCCAATATTCTTCTTCGCTGTAATTATTAGAGTCCCATCAACTACATCTGTTTGAATCAATTCAAGTAAGTTTTCATCCGCTTCAACAGTCAACGATAAATCACTGCTGTTTGTAATGTATACATCTAATCCTCTACTCGCTTTAATACGGATAAAATCATTAGATATTTTTCTGTTTTCGGTTACAACATTTCCGTTTCCTCTTACACCATCAAAATAACATGATGTTGTTAAAACGAATAATAAAATTACTGCTGATACTTTAATTATTGCTTTCATTTGAATTGTTTTTTATAATTAGTACGAATTTAGTTTATGCTTATTTAATTCTAAAAATAAATTTACCCAACCGTCAATATTGAGTGATGAACTGATTTATTAGAGGTGTCCTTAAATAGAATCTTTTGAACTTGTTATGGTTATACCGTTTTCATCAATTTTTACTTCTGCTTTTTCTCTATTTTCATCTTGCACTTTAATATGTACCCCTCTTTTATCTATTTTCATATTAAATGATTCTGAATCATTACTCTTTCTTATAATTTTTTCATCACAATCGAGGCAGGTTAATCCATTTTCGGTCATTTTAAAATAATGTTTTGCCATATCTCGATCGTAAATATTTTGTGTGTTATCTACGTCATATAAAAATGATCTTGTTGATTTATCTAAATATAGGGTCTGGCCTTCGGGAAGGTATAAATCAATATTTATTTTTTGTTCTTTAAATTTGTTATCCTTATCGGTTAAAAAATAACCGTTCAATAATAAATCTTTTTCTTGTAAAATATAATCATAACCTATTTCTCTGGCATTTTCTCTTGCAATTAATCTGCTTTTCCCTTGAGATTTCTTTCTTACTTTTATATAAAAATTATTACTTTCTGAAGTATAAATATTCAATCTGATATTATTTGAATATATTTTCTCAATATTATTTTCATCGAAAACCATACTATAACTCCATCGACGCTCTAAATGGCTATTATTTGACAAACTAATATTATCAACTAATTTAACATTTATGGTATCTGTTGCAAAGAAATTTATTTCCTGATTATCTGATACAGTTCCATCATAAGCAGTTTGCATAAATTGTTTGGTTCCGAAAAATATGGCAAATAACAAGGCAACTACCCAAATACCAAATAGAGATAATCTTGCTGTTTTACCCATGGATTTAGAATTGTTTGACAATATTCTAAGGCCTAGTGAAAACAATAGAAAAAATGGAATTCCAATTAATATAAAGGTCAATATAGAGACACTCCATATTGGTAAACCTGTGTTATTATAGGTCATTGTATTATGATAAAACCAATCTTCTTGTAAAAAATCTAAAGAACCAACGGCAAATAAACCAACAAACAAACTTAAAATGGTGGCAATAGAAATAAGTATTAACAAGACGCCTATAAACTTACCAATAACCATAAAAATAGCTGTAAAAACTCTCCCCAAGGTCTCTACCAAATCTTGAGACCCCGATTTGGCTTTGTCTTTATAATTTTTATAATCAACGTTTTTAACTTTGTCACTTACTTCGTGAATACCGTTTTTAATTCTTGTTGTTGCTTCGCTAATTTCGTCTTTAATTTTTTTTTCTATGTTGCTAATATTCACAGCTTCTCCCTCCATTTCTAATTTCTCTGCGGTAGTATTTGCCTCGGGTAAAAGTATCCACAAAATTGGATAAGCTATAAATCCAAACCCAAATCCAAATGCAGCAACCAACCAAGCCAAACGAACCCATATTACATCTACATTAAAATAATGAGCAAAACCAGAAGAAACCCCTCCTAAAAACTTATCACTACCATCTCGGTAAAGTTTTTTATTATTTGATCTGGAATAACTACTGTAACTATCGTCATTGAAAATTTCATCATCAACCATATAGTCTTCCGGTTTACCCATAATCTCTACGATTTCATCAATATCATTCTCATTGATAACTTGACGTACATCTTTAATTTTATCTGATAGTAACTCTCCTATTCTCGATTCTATATCTGTTATGATTTCATCTCTACCTTTTGGGTCATCACTCAGAGATCTACGAATTGCATCTAAATAATTTCCCAACTTTTGATAAGCTAGCTCATCGATATGAAAAAATATCCCGCCTAGATTAATATTTATTGTCTTATTCATTTTTTTGTTGATTTTGATGTTGTTTTATTCTTTGTAACTAAATGCACTGCTTTTACTAAATCGCCCCAAGTATTATTTAATTCAGATAAAAATAATTTACCTGTTTCTGTTAAGCCATAATATTTTCGTGGAGGCCCTGAAGTGGATTCTTCCCAACGATAATTTAAGAGCCCGGCGTTTTTTAATCTTGTCAATAAAGGGTATACAGTACCTTCAACAACAAGTAATTTGGCATCTTTAAGTTGTGATAGTATTTCTGAAGTATAAGCATCACCACCTCTTAAAATGGATAAAATGCAAAACTCCAATACTCCTTTTCGCATTTGTGCTTTTGTGTTTTCTATCTTCATATTGTTGTATTTATTCTTTTAATATATTTTCAAATTGTATTATTAATTAAAATAAAAACACTTGAATTACATTGGTAATAAAAATTAAGATGGTTATGAGTATTGTAATCATAATAAATTATTTTATAAATTTAATTGTTAGTGGGTATTTATATATTTCACCCTGATTTGCTTTGATGGCTGCATAAATAATTAAAACAAATTTTACCGTTGATAATATTCCAATAATCGATATGGTACTAATCAATCCAAAAAGTGGTAAATGATCAAAACCATTAAAAAATGAATGGAAAGCATATGGTAAAATTGAAAGACCTAGAATAAATGTATATAGCAAAAAACTTAAATTAAAATTCACAGCTTCTTTACCATTTTTATCTATAAAAACACTTTCTCTTTTTTTTAATTCCCAAAATACCAAAGGAGCGATAACGCCACCGAAAGGAAAAAAATATCCAAAAAAAGCTGATAAATGCAATAAGAATGCGTTGTTTTGTTTGTTTTTATTTGTCATAATATAAAATGTATAATACCTGCTTATGCAAATATATGGATAAAAGATAATACTATGCAATACAAAGTACTGTACTTTAACATTTATTTAACATTATAGATTTTTACAAAAACTCCAAAATATGTTGTAAATTGTGGCCTTAAAGCACTAAAATGACAAAATTCACAGTTAAAAAATTAAATCAATTTTTATTGTTTAAATTACCTTCAGCCTATTTATCGGGTGTTAGAGTAAGTTCAATTACCGATAAAGAAGCAATAGCAACCGTTAAATACCAATGGATAAATAAAAACCCCTTCAAGTCACTTTACTGGGCAACACAAGGTATGGCATCTGAACTGGTAACCGGTATATTGGTAATGAAAAAAATTGACGAGAGTAATAAAAAAATATCCATGCTGGTAACCAATCTAAATGGTGCTTTTACAAAAAAAGCTGTAGGTAAAATCACTTTTATTTGCAGTGATGGCGAAAAGATTAAAGCAGCGATTGATAAAACTATAGCCACAGGAGAAGGTCAAACCCTTGTTATGACGGCAGAAGGTTTCAACGAATCATTTGAAAGTGTTTCAAAATTTGAATATGAATGGAGTGTGAAGTTAAAAGCTTAAAATAAAGATTATTATAAACTTTTATATTGGATGTTAATTAAAATTAATTTTTTTCATCCTCCTTTATTTTAAGAATAAAGGCTTCAAACTCTTTACCGTATTTAGATTTTTTTACTTTATCGGATAAACTATTATTTATCGTATCTAATAATTTAATGGTTGCATTATTTAGTTCCGTCAATGCAATATAAGGAGCAACTTCGAAATCTGCATTGCGAATTGCAAAATTGGTAGTGTACAAATATTTTCTTTTAACCAGATTTTTTAATTTTTTCTGTACCAACAAAACAGAATCTTGATTATTCGACCTTTGCGCCTCAAATTCAGCTTTGATAAAATCTAAATTTTGATTGTTGAATTTATTCTTTATATCATAATATTCATCTAATAAATCTTGATTTACAGATCCCGAAATCTTTGCTTTTAGAACGTATTTATCTAATTTTGATGTTATCGTAATGGAATCTTTTTCACCAAAAAATGGAATTCTTTTATCCTTACTTCCTAAAGTAAGGTAATACATTTCAGGACTTATTACTTCATCGGTCAATATAAAATCTTCTGTTCCGTTAACATGAATCGAATCTACTGATACCACTAAAGAATCTACTTGTTTTTGTAAGTAAAGTGTCCCTTTTTTTAATCCTTTTATTGTTCCTTTAACATACATTGTATTTTTGTTTTCTTTGCTACAAGAAACAAGAAATAGAACAGCTATAGCAATAATCAATACCTTCTTCATCTTAATGAATTTATTTTGTGCGCAAATATATCAGAAATTATGGGAATATTTGTAGAAATATTATTTGATTTTAAGGTGAAACTATTCTCATCAATTCTGCAGTAAGTATTGCCCCGTAAGTACCTACAACATAGCCAAATACGGCTAACAACACTCCTACTGTTGCTAGTGAAGGATGAAAAGCAGCAGCAACAACTGGTGCAGATGCAGCACCACCAACATTGGCCTGGCTACCTACAGCTAAAAAGAAATATGGTGCCCGTATTAATTTAGCAACAACAACTAGCAATATCACATGAATTAACATCCAAACAATTCCAATGACAATCAAACCCGGATTATCAACAACTTTACTCAAGTCCATTTTCATACCAATAGTAGCTACTAAAATATAGATAAAAACACTACCAATTTTACTAGCCCCAGCCCCTTCATAGTTTTTCGCCTTGGTAAATGACAATAAAATACCAATAGCTGTAGCTATGGAAATCATCCAAAAAAATTGAGATCCAAAAGATGAAAATGCCGATGATTTATCACTAACGGCATCAAAATTTGTTTTTAAAAAATTAGAAATTCCATCCGCACCAAAGTGTGCAAAACCAACAACAGAAAATGCGATACCGGCAATGATCATATAATCGGTTAAGCTTGGAACCCTACTGATTCCTTCAGAAAATTTAGAAACCTTTTCTTTTAATTCTTCAATTGCCGATGTATCTGCTTTTAACCATTTGTCAATTTTTTCGGTTTTACCTATTACAATCAACAAACCAGCCATAAGCAAATTGGCCACTACAATATCTACCAATACCATTCCGCCATAAAGCTTTGGATTATACTCGTATATTTCTAACATGGCCGCTTGATTAGCCCCTCCACCTATCCAGCTTCCCGCCAAAGTTGCCAAACCTCTCCAAGTTGCATCAAATCCAGCACCTCCAACAGTTTCAGGTGAAAAAATGGAAATGATCAGTATTGCTAGTGGGCCTCCTATAATAATTCCTACAGTACCTGTAAAAAACATAATCAAAGCTTTTGGTCCTAAATTGAATATAGATTTCAAATCAATACTCAAAGTCATTAATACTAGGGATGCCGGTAACAAATATCTACTTGCAATAAAATATAAATTTGAATGTACATCAGAAATTAAGCCCATAGAATTCATTATTGCCGGAAGTAAATAAGCCATCAATAAAGCAGGAACTATTTTATAAAATTTATTCCAAAACCCTTCTTTTTTAGATGATGTATAAAAAACAAAACCCAAAGCAAGCATCAATAATCCAAAAACTATGGTATCATTTGTAATAATTGGTAATTCTTCCATCGTATTAATTTTGTGATTTAAAACATTAACTTTAATTATTTCCTTAAGGGAAACAAATTTATTGACCTACCAAAAATACGGCATTACTAAAAAGTAATTTTCCATTTTCCCAAAAGCTTCTAAACAGCGGATCATCAACCAAATAAACTACAGTACCTCTACCTATTTTTTCAACTCCATATACCAAAGATTGATCCATTTTGTTTATAGCATTTTTACCCGCAAACCCACTTATTAAATTAGACTTATCTTTTATCACACTAACATTGTATCCATTTTTTAAATAGGCATACCTTTTACTGCCTTGTTTTAAAGAGTAATAATAATTATCATAACCAAAACCGAGTGGGTTTGTATTATCTAAAGTAGTTTTAAAGACCCCTCCGGTAATCAAATTAGATATATAAATTCTCTCCTGGTCTGCATACGATTTAAGTCTAAGATCTTTATTTAAGGAGTCTTTATTCTTTTCAGCTGCTTCTTTTGTTTTATCGTCTTCGTAAACCGAAATATCAAACGCATCACTATCGGCAAATACAGAAACAGCAGAGCTTATGGCAATTAAATTACCTCCTTTTTGAATCCATTTTTTTAATTCAGGCAAATTCTTTTTATTCAAGATCTTGTTGTAATAACCATTTGGCAAAATAATAACATCATAATCATGAAAATCTACATTATTAAAATAATCGGTTCCTATCACGTTTATTGGATAATGTATTTGCTGTTCGAAAAAATGCCAAATTGCACCATGACTTAATGAACTCACCCCTTTACCAGATAAAACAGCAATTTTTGGAGCTTTTAAATATTTCACTTCACTTGAACCGAAATCATTACCCGAATCAACAAAACCAGTACTGGTTTGTAATACATCTCTATGGTACTTTTTGGAAGCCTCTTTAACAATTTTATCAAATTCCTGATTCTTTTGATTACCTGATCTGGTAATAATTAACGACCCTGCTTTGAAATTTCTATTCCCTATGGAGAATTTATTATGTGAAAACCTTACTTTGATCTTTTTTTGTAATAAATACGACAAGAATGAAACATCTTCTAAACTATTCCATTTTGATATATATGCATAGGGTTTTTCTATAGAACTTATTGCAATTTTTGATTCCTTAGCAGCAAATGGTTCAACTAAGATCTTATCATTGGAAGCATAAGCATTCAACCCTCTTGCATAGGGTAAAGACCAAGCGGTAATATCATATGTTAAGGAATCACTCAATTTAGTTTGCGGTTCGAACAAGGCTTTAATCAAATTTGACTTTGGCTGAAATAAACTTATTATCAAATCATTAGGATTAACATCTACTTTTTCAATTTTATTATTTACATAACTAAACCCTTTGGTTTTAACTGTGGCATTTACCGTACCATATACAATTTTATGTTTGTCTAATAATTTTCTTAAACTGTTTAACTTATCTGCATTATCATTTTTAATAATATACGATTTATAATCTCCAGCAGGGTTTTCAGCAGCTTTTTTAAAATAGTTATTGAACTCATCAGACAATCTTTCAGCATGTAGAGCAGAAATTTCTATAGTTGACATACTTGTGGAAAAGTGATGTGCAATTCTATCTTTTAAAGAAAGTTCATCTCCTTCTTTATTGATTATACCCAAACCGGCTCTACCACTACCCCCTTGTTCATAGGTCATACCAATGGCTCCATTATACATGGGATAAGTATCACCGTAACTAGGGTATAACAAATCGAATCTTTCTTTTGTAAAATACAACCAGCCATTTTTATCAAAATATTTGGCATTATTTTTTCCAATAGTTACCTGAAATTCTCTTTGAAAATCACTAATCACCTCATGAAATGGTTCAGCAGCAGGAGCAAAATAATAGGGGTTATCTACCGCCTGCTCATGAAAATCAACATGTACATTTGGCATCCATTTGTTATATACATTTAACCTTCCTTGTGTTTCAATTTGGGTAGCCCAAGCCCAATCTCTATTCAAATCAAACAAATAATGGTTTGCTCTTCCTCCTGGCCACGGCTCATGATGTTCCATAGCATCTGGATTGGTATTATAGGGTAAATTTCCTTTTTGATAGTACCAATTCACATAACGTGCTCTTCCATCAGGGTTGATACAAGGATCAATAATGACTATAGTATTCTCCAACCATTTTTTTGTGTTCTGGTTATTAACATTTATCAATTCGTATAGGGTTTTCATCGAAACCTCAGTACTTACCGATTCATTGCCATGTACATTATAACTTAACCATACAATTGCAATACCATTATCACTAGCCTCTCCTTTTATTAATCCAGCTGCTTTTAAATGATCTTTTCTAATCTCTTCTAATTTAGAAAAGTTTTCCTTTGAAGCAATAATAGCAAGGTGTAATGGCCTTTTTTCATAAGTTTCACCGTATTTAATGAGTTTTACATTGGCGTTATTATTTGCAATATGGTTAAAATAATTAATTACTTGATGGTGTCTAGTAAATTGATCTCCCAATGCATATCCTAAATATTCTTCAGGAGATTTTGTTTGTGAACTCCCAATCTTCACAATAGATAAAGATAAAAATATTAGTGCGTATATTTTGTTCATATAATAAAGTTAAAGTTTTCCAATATAATTTTTTATTTCTTTAATTAGATATTAACCCAATAAGTAAATTTTAAAAATAAGGCTCTGCTTCTCGGAGAAAAAATCGTAGTTTGGTAATTATCATTGTACACAATAAAAAGATCTGATAGTGGTTTAAAGCGCCATTGTAATCGTGAATTTACACTAAAATTCTCAAGCTGCGTACTGTATTGGATAAATGTAGACCAAAATAAATTTTTAGTAAACGTTAATTCAACTCTTGGTCCGATAAGCCAAATAGATTCTGTTGGATGTGGGTTTGGTAAATTGATATAATTAAAGTTTGCTCGTATGGATGCCGTAAAATAAGGTTGTGCTCTATAACCAAAATCTGCAGTCATGGCATATCTTAAACCATTAAAAAATTCACCTGCTGAAGATCTTATAAAATAGGTGAAATCTTTTCTCCTATCAGAATTATAAGTGAAATTTACCGATGAAAAACTATAACCCATCATACCCGGTAATGGTACTCCTCCTGACCCTGTTGGGTCAAAATCATTAAAAAGATAAATATAACGATGGTTTAAACCTATGCCGAAATCCGTCAAGTTCTCAAACCTAACATTCCAAGAAACATCAATTAAATAATCACTATTTATAAAATCTAGTTCCGGTTTCCAAACTGCATTGGAGCGCATTGCAAAACTATATCGATTTATTTTATTATTTTCAGGATAAAAAATAACTTCAAACAAAGGGTCTATTCTAAAAACATCTTTTCGTCTAACAAAGCCTAAATCCGACTGAAAATCATTGCCTACTAGTGCAGCTCCAAAATTTGCTTTTATTTGTCTCGTGTTATATTCTAAAAATCCACCTGAAGAAATATCACTATTTCCTACTTCTGGGGTAAATGATTTGTGGATATAATATTTACCTATCCAAGTATTATCTTCTGTAGCTAAATTAAAATCTAAGCCCACTACTCTATTGTATTTTTCATCTTCTGCAACAAAATCACGATCTTTGGTAATTTGTCTATTTATAAAAATCAATCCAATATTTGATCTAGAAAAAACTTTTTGCTGTAAGGCAATTACCGTATTGTTATTTGTAGGGATTTCATTTTCAATATCTTCATCGGTTTGTAAATTCATCACACCAACCCTCAAATTTTTATTGAGTTTACCACTGAGTCTGAATCCTGCTAATAAAGGATTTTCTATATTTATACCATCTTTATCCCTAGCGATACCTATTCTTCTTGAGAAAAATGGATTGGCTTCTCTCCGATTTCCAAAATCAGCAAACAAGTCGCTGTTATCCATAAAAAACTGTCTTTGTTCTGGCAAGAACAATTCAAAACGAGTAATATTAACCAATTGTTCATCGGCTTCAACTTGTGAAAAATCAGGATTTATTGTCAAATCTAAATTTAAACTATTTCCAATAGGAATTTTTGCATCACCACCAAATTTAATTTTAGATACACTTGTGTTTGCAGTAAAGCTTTTGGATAATTCGGAGCTTACATATGGAATTAAAGCAAATGGAGTTTTAGATTTACCCAAGGGTTCTTCAAAAATCATATCGCCCATAAAAGCCAAATTGGTTATGGTTTGATTTTGAGGTATTTGAACCCAAGTGCTTCTTTCAGTAGACTGTGTATCAAACCTATAACTATTAAATCTCCACTTTTTAACACCCTCATTAAATTTAAATGATGCAAAGGGAATTTTTATTTCTGAAGTATAATATTTTTTGTAGATTTTCGATTCACCTTCCCAGGTTACATCCCAATTGGAATTAAAATTTCTAAAATCTGCACCTCCACCGGCAATCAGTGCCTCTCTTCTTACTCCATAAGGGTTAATACCAAAAAAGAAAGCATTAGAACCATCATTAAAAGTATCGAACAAGAAACTAATGTTGTCGTTACCTCTTGCTCTAAAATCTCTTTTAAGAGAAGGAATTATATAATCATCACCAGCTGCATATACCTTTATTGCTAAATATAAATACTTTTTATCATATAACATTCTAATCTCGGTCTGTTCTATACTTAAAATTGTATCTGATGGAAAATACTGCCAAAAATCATTTGCCAATTCTGCTTTATTCCAAATTTCTTCGTCTAAAACTCCATCTATTTTTATTTCTGTATCAATTAACCTTACTGTAAACTCTTTATCTTGACTAAAAGAACAAAGGCTATAAAACACTAAGACGGTAATAAAAATTAAACGATTTTTCATTTTATTAAAACAATTTTTTCTTGATAATAGCCGTCATGACATCTTGATTGTTCAAGGCTAGTTGTGCAAATGTAAATAAACTTAAACAACGATCGAGATTTTGGGTTTCATAAATTACTTTATAGTATCTATTACCATCTAAATAATCGGTTAAAGCTCTAATACCATGCAAAAAAGGCATGAGTACAACGCCTAAAGGGAGAAATTCTATTTCCATAGGATTTAATATATTTTTATGTAATGTCAAGCCGTTTATAAAAGCTTTAAATAATTCTATATTAAAGTTAATTTTAGATAGGTCTTTTTCGTCTTCAGGTGCCGCATTAACAATGGTTCTAATTGCATCACCAAAATCATAAACAAAAGTTCCTTTCATTATTGTATCTAAATCAATCAAACACAATTCTTTACTTGTATTTGAAAATAAAATCTTATTTAATTTCGTATCATTATGACATACTTTTACCGGTAATATTTTTGGATTTACCCTTTTTAATTCAGCTATATTATTTTGAACAAATACAATTGCTTTTTCGGCCTTTTTAATATTTTTTGGATTGGCTTTTTTAAATACAAGCTTAAATTGTTCATGTCTAAATGCCACATCATGAAAATTAGGAAGTGTATTTTCCAACTTATTGGCATCAAAATTTGATAATAATTGATGAAACAATCCGATTATCCTTCCAGATTCATAAGCAATTTTTGAATTAGAGGTTGTATTATAAACCACACTATCTTTAATAAAAGTCATCAACCTCCATACATTCTTATTAGCATCTACAAAAAAAGATTTTTGAGAATTGGTTTTGGCCAAAACTATAGATGCATAATTATCATCTTTTAACAATGGTAGAACCAAATCTAAATTATGTATTAAAGCATTTATATTTGTAAATATTTTAGTATTGATTCTTTGCAGAATATATATTGGATTTTCATTGTTTGAAACCAAATAAGTATCGTTAATAAACCCATTAGAAATTGTATCAAATTTATACGCGAAATCAGGTATATCAAATTTATTTAAAATATTATTCAGTTTTTCCATAAAGGTGTGGGATATTCTTTTTTGTTGGTCATTTTTATCAAAGTGTTTATCGCCTGTTTTTTATCTGCAGCATAGGTAACACCAAACCACATAGATTCGGGAGAAGTTATATTTACCTGAATAGATTTTTTATCAATCATCTTCTGAATTACCAATGGAATATAAAGTTCTCCCTCTTTTACATTGTTTTCATTAGATAAAAATTCAATAAATTGTTTTTCAATAGCATCAAATATTATAGGCGTACAAATCCAAAAATTCATAGAAACAGGTTCTTTTCCGGTTAAAACCGTATCCGTAGCAAAATCTCTTATTTCATGATTAACACTTTCTATTTTTATTAGCTCGCTTATTTTATTTAATTGATCATTTTCTACCTCACAAATTCCTCTAGATACATCTCCAAAAATAGATAAGGTATCTTTTAAATGATAAGAAACCAATCCAAATTTATTCATTGATGTATTTGCCTTGATAAAATCAGATGCTTTCTTAAAAGCCCCTTTTCCATAATAATCATCGGCGTTTAGTACAACAAAACTTTCATTAATATAATTTCTCGCTGCCCATACAGCATGAGCCGTACCCCATGGTTTTTCTCTATGAAAACTATCTGTAACACCTTGTGGTAAATCTTCAACACTTTGGCTTAGCACATTTAACTTAATTTGGTTCGAAAGGCGCTTTTGTAAATAGATTTTTATTTCTTTAACAAATTGCTTTTTAGTGATAATGACAACATGATCAAAGCCATTTTGAATAGCATCATAAATACTAAACTCAAATAAATATTCATTTTTAGGTCCTAACTTGTCAAATTGTTTTAATGCGCCATACCTACTACCGTTCCCAGCTGCCATAATTAATAAGGTCATTTTTTTTATTTAATATTAACCATGCGAATATAAATAATTAATCGTTGAAAATATTATTTATTGTATATTAGAACACAAATAAAAGAACAAATTAAACGCTCGTAAAATCCAACTTTGCTATTTAAAAAATTTATGATTAAACCTTTTTACTTATTTTTATTACTATGTACTTCTTTAATATATTCGCAAGAAGATTCCGTTATAGATTCACTTGGTTATATTGAATCTTTCAACAATAAACTTAACGTAAAAATTGAACTGGATAATGACATTGAATCATTTAAATTTGATGATGGCCTAACTAGTTATAATATTGTCCCCAACACAAGTGTTCGGACGTCCATTTCAGCCCATACACGTTTCTTAACACTAAGATTCGGTTATTCTCCAAAATTCTTAGCCAATGATAATGTTGAAGAAAAAGGA
>CAYPHN010000051.1:0-3747 GCA_964410265.1 uncultured Flavobacteriaceae bacterium
GCCTCTGTTTCTTGTAAATGGGAAAACAAGGTGTAGAGAATCCGATAGTCATAAATTTTTAACTCTTTTTCAAGTCGGTTAAAAATTCGTTCACCCAATTTTTTATAACGATAATTTAGACCCTGATAGGCTAATTTTTGTAAGAGTTTAAAATCTAATATTTCGTTATTGGTATAGGTTTTTTGATTATTTGGGATGTTATTTTTAAAGTCAAATGTAATGCTACAACGGTTTAATAATTGTTTTGTGTTTGTAATTATTTGCGGGTAGTCGCTATAAATTTTATGTAAATCTTCTGCAGAGATCATGGTATCATTTTTGTTTCCTTGCTCTGAAACAGGTAGTTTACTCAATAAGGTATTGTTGTCTATTGCCCGCAATAATCTATGGGTATTAAAACCTTTTTTATTTTGAAAAGAAACAGTTTGTTGTATAAGTAATTTATTTACAGGTAATTGAATTTTAGAAAATTTAAGTTGAGAAATATCATCTGGTTTTATACCGATAAATTCATTTTTATTTAATTTAAAATCAGTGTTTCTTGAAAAAGGATAAATAACAAAAACATCATCCATTAATGGGGCTTTTGCAGGAATCGTATACTTTTTTTGATGTAATATCTCGGTGAGATATTGGTTGATATTTTGAAAGCCTTCGTTATTTTTGGCCAGGAGTACGAATGTTTGTTGTACACCGTTTCTAAAATCGACCCCCAAAACAGGTTTGATATTATATTTATCTGCCAAGCGAACAAAATCAAGGCAAGCAGTAGTACTATTGATATCGGTCAAAGCAAAGGTTTTTATACCATTGTATTTCGCAATTTCTAATAAGGCTTCGGGCTTGATAGTGCCATATCTTAAGCTATAATATGTGTGGGTATTTAAGTACATAATGATTTAATGAATTAATGCGCTAATGAATTAATGTTGTAATATGTGATTGTTATTCACCAGATGACTCTTACGGTAGCGATTATTAGTCATCAGATGAAATTTATTGGCTCATTCTCTCATTTCCTCATTGTGATTCGTTTTTATTTTTGTTTAAAGCTTGTTATTCATCAGATATTTTTTTAATTTATTATCACATTAATTTATTGGCAAAATTAGATTATATTTGTACCAAGTCTTGATAATATATGTACCATTATAAATTTTATTGCAAATAATATTAAACATTTAAGAGAATTAAAACATTTAACACAAGAGTATTTTGCTAATGAATTGGATATTAGTCGCGAACGAGTTGCTTCTTATGAGCAAGGGCGTTCTTCGCCACCTGTAGAAATTTTAATAGCACTTTCTAATTATTTTAATTTACCTATTGATGTGCTTATTAAAAATGATCTGACTAGTGCAACGGATACTTCTTTTATTAAAATAGGTAATCAGCGTATTCTGTTTCCGATCAAGGTAAATGAAGATAATGATGACATGATTGAGATCATCCCAACAGATGCTTCCGCAGGATATTTACGAGGTTATACAGATCCGGAATATATTGAAACGCTAAACGATTTGAAATTACCTTTCTTACCAACGGGAAAACATAGGGCATTTCCTATCAAAGGTGATTCTATGCTTCCTATAAAAAGCGGATCGTTTATTATTGCAAAATATTTAGAAAATATTAGTGATTTGAATAGTGGTAGTACCTATATCGTACTTACTTATAATGATGGTTTGGTTTATAAAAGAGTGTACGACAAGATTGAAGAACATCAATGTTTATTAATGGTATCGGATAATAAAAAATACGACCCTTATTATGTTCCTGCAGAAGAGATTTTAGAATTGTGGGAGTTTACCTGTCATATCAATTTAACGGAGTATGATGAAAGTGAAATTAATACCGATAGTGTTGCTAAAATGCTTACAGATATTGGTGTACAGCTAGAGTCAATAAGAAAAAAGATAAGTTAAGATCGTAATTTATAGGTTCTTCTTTTATTGTGAAGAAATTTTTATTGAATCATTAATCTCTTTGCAAATTGCTTATTGCCCTCAGTTACTTTTAAAAAGTAAATACCTCTGTTAATTTTAGATAAATTTAAAGTGTAGTTTGGAGTAAAAATATTTTTTTCTTTAAAAACCAATTTACCTGTCACGTCAAAAACAGATATTTCCATTTCTTCACTACTTTGACGTTGGATATAAAACAGCGCAGTAGAAGGATTAGGGAAAAGTGTAAAATTATTTTTATCAAAATCATCAACCGCTAATATTGCCGAAGCATCTATAGTAAAATTATCAATAGCAGCACCTTCACCATTTTCGGCCTGATCTGAAGCAAATACAAAACGAAATATAATATTACTTTCATTTGCTAAATTTGCCAAATCATAACTGTATTCTTTTACTGTAGTATCAACACCTGTCCATTGTTTGCCAACAGTTATAGGTCTGTGCGGGTCAATAAAACTACTGTTGTACCAATTGGGGTCATTTGCCGTTCCTAAAATTTCCCAAGTCTCTCCGCTATTGATAGTGTATTCCATATATAAAACATCCCAGTCTTTTTCAATATCAAATATCATATCGAATTTTAGTAGGGGGTTTTCTAACGAAGCTAAATTATAGCAAGGTGAAATTAAATAACTGGTAGTTTCGTCTGTATAATTACCGGTCGGGTTGGTTATATAACTAGAGTTTAATTTATCTTTAAATTTGGTTGTAGTAGCTTGACTTTTCTCCCATAAATCATTAGAGCCCAAAGTTACTGTTAACCATTCATCTAGGTTTACGTCTCCAAAGGTGTTTATGTATTGTCCTGTACTTGTATTGTTTGTAGTAAAAGTACCATATAAAACATTATTATCACTAAAGGTGTCATTATTTACTGTAACGACCATTTTTAAAGAATGATTTCCTATACCAATAGTATTATTACTTGGCAATTCAATTTCTTTGATTTCGTTTGGGGAAATACTTCCGTTAAAGGAGGTATTAAATGATTCGCCATTAACAAAATAATTAATGTCAACAACATTAATCACATTTTGTCCACTATTCTTGACCGTAATTTTTGGAGTGAAACTACTACATTGTGTGCTGTTATTGGAATTTATTTCTAATAAACTGATGTCGTCTTCGGCTTTAATTACCTCGATAGGAGATTGCCATACTCCTCTACCATAGGTTCCTGCCGTGATAATTTGATCTTCAATATTTATTTCAAGATCAGAAATGGGTACATTTGGTAAATTTGTATCAAAAACCTCCCATTCAGTCATGTTGTCATTTATATGATACACGCCTAAACCAGTACCAACAAAAAGGTCGTTTATCAAACTTTGATTTTGATGTTTGATTACCAATTTAGGTTCACTAGGTAAATTATTTGTTATATCAACCCAATTCTCTCCTCCGTCAAGAGATTTATAAACGTTGCCGCCAAAACCACTTATAGTAACATATATGATTTCTTTGTTTTGATTGTTAATATCAACGGAGCTGATAAAATTTGAAAAATTAAATGTAATTTGGTTAAAAGTAATACCTCCATCTATACTTTTGAATAACTTATTGGATTTCGACACAAAAATTGTTTCAGTATCTGAGGTAGCAATGGCTATATTGTTTAAATCTCCGCCAAAAACACTGGAAGAGACTTCTTGCCAACCATCATTTTCTAATTTATAAAGCTTAGCATACCCTGCATACAAAATGCCCATATTATTTGCCACCAAAGGGGTAATCCAATCTCCTCCAAAATCATCTTTTCCGGTTTCTTTACTTGGAGCCG
>CAYPHN010000051.1:3757-11172 GCA_964410265.1 uncultured Flavobacteriaceae bacterium
ATTGAGCCTCCTTCTGACTGCCCTCCATTATAAGTAACATTTAGGCTTCCGCCATATTGTGTAAATCCGTAGTAGGTGTTTTGATTCACAGGGTCAACAGCACAATCCATACCATCACCACCGTGGTATTGGTACCATTGATCATTACTAAATGCAAACCCCCCATTGTCTTGAAGTCCGCCTACAATATTTGACGCAGATCCTTTTGCTGTAGCTATTTTATAATATTGGCTAATATTTAAATTTTCGGTTAAATCTGTAAAACTATCACCATCATCCGTCGAAAAATAGATACCTCCATCAGTTCCTGCAAATAATTGGTCGTTAAAATATCGTAAAAAATGGATGTCGGCATGTGTATAAGAAGGCTCTGTCGTATCCCACCAACGATTTTTTTGCACAAAATTATTACCACCATCATTAGATCTCCATATATCAAGAACGCCTACAAAAACCAAATTTGCATTATTGGGTGATACTGTTAATGCCATATCATACCAAGCTTGTGTGCTTTCGCTAAAAATGTCATCTGTTTCTGCAGTTTTTATAAAAGTAGTACCACTGTTGGTAGATTTGTAAAGACCTTGAAAAGTATTGTCTATATTGGCGCTTAATAAATATAATACTTCTGGGTTTGCGGGACTGACATCTATTGCAAATCGACCTGATGATGTTGGTAAATTGCTGGTAATCTCTACAAAAGTATCACCGGCGTCAATCGATTTGTAGTATTTTGATTTACTCACCGCATAAATAATATTAGGATCTCCTGGTTTTATCTTGATATCTAAAATATTACCTGCTAAATTTCTACTCCAGTTTACGCCTGCATCAATACTTTTATAAAAGCCTTTATTTGTACTCACCCATATGATATTAGAATTGTCTGGGTGTAAATAAATTTCATTAGAAATGGAATTGGTATTGGTGAAACTCAACCCCGTAGTATTCCATGTAATACCTCCGTCAGTAGATTTTAAAACACCTACACTATAGGTGTCCCTCGCATCATCATCACCCGTGGCAATATAGATTATATTTGAATTATTAGGGTCAATTGCAATACCTGAAACCCCAATTTGCGGAATTTGATCGGATAATGGTGTCCAATTTATTCCTGAATCCATAGATTTCCATAAGCCACCGGAAGGTGCTCCAACATAATATATGTTTGGATTATTAGGGTCAATAATAAAAGTATTCACCCTACCTTGGCCTATCTTGATATTGGTAGTATAAGGACCCTTTGATTTCCAGTTACTGGTAGAATTCGTAGTTAAATTTTGTTGTTGTGCAAAAGCACCCCATATCATATTTGGAGTTGCAATTGAGCCATCTTTTAATAAATAATGTTTCCAATGATTTTCCCATCTCTTAAATGGTTTATGTCCACTACCTTTTTTTGAAATGTCTTTGCCTTTCCAATATGCATTAAATGCATTAGATTGCTCTTGTAAAGTAACTTTAGATTTGGATGATTTTTTTAGAACTGTTTGCATCCATGGGGCACCTTCATTAAACTGCCCGTATGATAGGGTTACAACAAATAAATATATTATAAATAATAATTGTTTCATTTAAGGGGAATTAATAGCTAATTTTTAGGGTTGACAATATACAAAATTAATTTTTATTGATATTATTGTTAATGCAAAGTGAGAAACAACCTAATGTTTTTTGATAAATTACAGGATTTAATTTTGTTATTAAATTTATTGATAATCGGCTGGTTTACTGAATCTTAATACATATTCAAAAGGCTTAATATCTTTTAAAACACATTGTTATACAATAAAAATAGTAAGGTAATATAGGAAAATGGGGATGCTTACTTTTTTATCCATATACTTTGAGGTTTATGTTAATTTCTTTCCATCGTACTTGATTTATTATTTTAATAAGGTAGTATCTAATTGCACTATCTTTTTTGAAATAATGCTGTCTTTGTTTGAAGTTATTTCTTCAATAAACTTATTTACATCACTATTTAAATTTTCTTGACTAATAATATTGTTTATTTTTGAATTAAGTGCAAAATATGCATCTAAGATATTTCCGCTTTCCTTTTTAATATCAGAGGAACTGATGTTCGTTATAGTTGCCATATCCGTAAGTCTTAAAATTTCATTATTTAAAACGTTCAATCTAATTTTTACCGATGGAATGTCTAACTTTTCAATCCGAATAGAATCTTTTAATTGTTGAGATAATTTGGAAAATTCTTTGGCATTTAGCATCGCATCATCGATTGAAATATGATAATATTGTTGAATAAATTCATGCATTTTTTGATACTCAATCCAATCTTTAACCATATTTTTTGCCTTTGTATTTAACTTTATAATATTGTTAACTTTAAAAACATCAGCTCGTGTAGTGTCAATTACTGTATTTGTTTCTTGTTTTATAACGTGTTTTTTACAAGAAAAGAAAGTTATTATAAAAAGAATAAAAAATAGATGCTTTACGGACATAAAAATATTTTTTTAAAGTTCAAAAATAAGGAAAATTATTAAGGTTTAACATAGTTTTATGTTTAGTTTGAGAATGGGTTTTTGAGTATATTTGCATTTCTCAAACAATAAAAAAATGACTCAAAAAATACTGATAATAGGTTCTAGTGGTCAAATCGGAACAGAGCTTGTTTTAAAATTAAGACAAATTTATGGAAATGAAAATGTTATTGCTTCTGATATTAGAAAGGGAAATTACGAGGTGATGGAATCCGGTCCATTTGAATTGCTAGATGTTACCAACAAAGATGATATTCATGAAGTTGTTAAAAAACACAATATAAAACAAGTGTATTTAATGGCAGCTATGCTTTCCGCTATTGCGGAAATAAGTCCGCAAAGAGCATGGAACTTAAACATGAATTCTTTATTTAATATTTTGGATTTGGCAAGAGATAAAATTATTGATAGAATATTTTGGCCTAGTTCTATAGCTGTTTTCGGTCCTGATACTCCGCGAGTTAAGACACCTCAAGTTACCATAATTAAACCAGCAACGGTTTATGGTATTAGTAAATTGGCTGGTGAAAATTGGTGTTCCTATTATAGTAATAAATACGATATTAACGTAAGAACCATTCGATATCCGGGAATTATTAGTTACAAAACAATTCCAGGTGGTGGTACAACTGATTATGCTGTAGAAATATTTTATGAGGCGATTAAGAATAGTTCTTACACGAGTTTTTTAAGTAAAAACACTACACTGCCAATGATGTATATGGATGATGCCATAGAGGCTACGATACAATTAATGCAATCAGATGATATTCATAAATACACAGCTTATAATATTGCGGCGTTGAGTTTTTCACCTGATGAACTTGCTTTGGCCATTAAAAAATATATACCAAATTTCACAATGAATTACAAAACAGATTCCAGGCAAGAAATTGCAGATTCATGGCCAGAAAGCATTGATGATAGCCAAGCAAATATGGACTGGAATTGGAAATCTACAATTGGGTTAGATGCTTTGGTTAGATCTATGTTACAAGGTTTACATTATAATTTTTAGTTAGGAATTATCTTTATACCGTCTAAATAAGAAATAATAAAATATGGAAAATATAATTAATACTAGTTTACAAAAAGCAAAAAGCTACAAGGAGTATAAAAACATGATATTAAACCTGTTAAAAGAAGGAAAATCAACAGGGGTTGATCAAAACGACGATTTATATAACTTTACTAAACTAAATGATAAAAGAATGAAACGTTTGGATAAACAAACTAAGCTATCTGTAAATGCTGAAACGGAAGCCAAGAAGATTCAAAAGGATTTTACCTGGTTGGTATTGACAGAAAGTTGGTGTGGTGATGCAGCTCAAACACTTCCGTTGATCAATAAGTTTACTGAAGCCAATAGTAAAATTGAACTTAAAGTTGTTTTAAGAGATGAAAATGAAGATTTAATGAATCAATTTTTAACCAATGGATCAAAATCAATACCCAAACTAATTGTAATTGAAAAAGATTCAAAAAAAGTAATTGGTTCATGGGGTCCACGCTCAAAAAAAGCTACCGAAATGGTTGCTAATTATAAAGAGAAATACGGCATTATTGACGCTAAATTTAATATTGAATTGCAACGTATGTACAATAGCGATAAAGGTGAAAATATTGAAAGAGAAATGGTAGACTTACTTGAGATTATGCAATAAGAAATTTATGATTGTTAAAAATAATATGTTATCGGATATTTCAAAGGTTTTTATTTACCCATCAAACAGAAAATTCTATCCCAATGAATTTCCTGTTCTCTTAAAAAAAATAGAATCTTTTTTAGATAATTTTGATGGAATTGATTCTTTTTTTGAAATTAAATATCAAAGATTTATCATCATAATTATTTCTGATGAAACAGCTATGTCTCTAGATCAAAATGACAAACTGGTCACTTTTATATTATCTTTAGAAGCTGAATTTAAAGTTGGTTTATTAGATAAAGTAAATGTTTGTTTTAAACAAGGAGAATATGTACAATTAAAAGAAATTCCTAAATTTAAAAAGTTGATAAAAAATAAAGGTGTTTCAAAAAAAACAATTGTATTTGATAATCTTATTAATACGAAATTAGATTATGAAAATTATTGGGAAATGCCTGCAGGTACAAGTTGGATTTCGCATTTTTTTTGAATCGATTAATTCATCTCAACAATAGTAGGCATTCCAAACTTTTACTCTTGGGTTAAGGGTTCTGATTCGGTTAACCGAATATTATGCCAACAAACTTAAGGAACTCTTTCCTATAATTGATCCCAGTAGAAAGTTAGAGGGAGTTATCTTAAAGGAAAATTGAAGCTTATTTATTTGTTGCTCCAAATCTGCCGGTCAATGTCAATAAGTTAAGGAATCCAAATTCTCATTCAATGATTTTTTTACCCTAACCCTTAAGGGGGAAATCATTGCATGCCGAAATTGGCAGGCCGGAGTTGAAGGGTATCAACAGGTTTATATTTTTGACACCAATGTCTAAAAATTTGTAGTATTCAAATATTCTAAACTTTTCTTGCAACTTACTAGAGGGTCAAAATTATATTTTTCTACCTCTACAATACCATATTTCAATCCTGATTTTATTTGTGAGGCAAAAATAGATTTAAAGTCCATATTACCACTAGCTCCTAATTCTTTCTCATCCTTTATATGCCAAAGCATAAATCTTCCCGGATATTTATTGAAATAATCAATAGGATTTTTCCCACCATGCACGATCCAATACAAATCCAATTCAAACATCACTTTTTCGGGATCCGTTAATTCAAGCATCCAATCATACACAGTCTTTCCTTCAAATACAGTGGTAAATTCTTTACTGTGGTTATGGTAACCAAACTTAATTCCTTTTGCTTTACATTTCTCCCCTACCGCATTAAAATATTTAATATATTTTTTTAAGCCATCTAAACTTTCATAACCTTCTGTACTCATCCAAGGTTGTACAATCCATTTTACGCCACCAGCAGCATGTGCTTCAATACACATATCCCACCAAGCCATAGTTTTATCCCAGTTCGCGGCATCAGGTAAATTTTGGCCCGTGTGTGACCCTAAAAATTCCAAGCCATTGGTTTCACATAAATTTTTAAATTCTACTGGGCTCATTCCATAAAACTTACCATCCTTAAAACCAGCAGCTTCTACAAAATTATATCCCATTTCTCCTACTTTCTCCACAGTTGATTTTACATCTTTTTTCATTGCATCTCTAACCGAATAGAGTTGTAAGCCTATATACTTGTTCTTCAACTCCGAACTAAACGGTGTAAATCCTTGAAAAATAACAGCAATAATTCCAACTAAGAATAAAATTTTCAATCGCCACTTTTTAATGTCCATAATTTTTGATTTGAGTTTTTTTAATATTAGGTATAAATTTATTTTCCATTTCATAAGTTGTTAGCTCATATAATTCAGTGCGTAAATTTATCAATTACGCTTATCTTATCCAAAGAATTATGGCTCTAAGTTCAATTGATCATGCCTTAAAATAGGTTTTAATCTGGCTTTTTTTTCTTGTCTTGCTATTAGTGTTTAACTTGGTTTCTTCTAAATTTAAACACCCAAGAATTCTTATACATCATTGGGTAGTCTTTGATCTGTTCAACTATTTTACCTCTTTCATAAACAAGTGCTTTTAATCATTTTTCACACATTTTTTTGGCTGCCCAACCATACTAAATACAAGAAATAAAACACCACATAACAGCCATGCAGGTAAAGTTACAAAAGATAAAAATACGTCAAACTGTACAGATATAAAATAGAACAATCCAAAACTAATCAACCAGGCATAGAACACGGACTTATTAAAAGTAATTCCGGCCACTTCTGCGTTATTTTTAGAAATACCAACTTTTTTAGCAAAGAAGTGTTCGAATACGATAATGGCACCGAAAGGAGCCAGTATAAATCCATATAAAGCTACAAACCCTAATAATTTCATGGCAAAAGCGGGGAACAGCCCTGCAATAGTTGCAATTGTTCCTGCAATAATGGTTACCCAGAAAGTAGATACTTTTGGAATAATAGCTTGAAAAGCTAATCCTGCTCTATAAATTGTTGGGTTGGCTGTAGTCCATCCCGCCAAAACAACAGCAATAATTCCAAAAATTCCAATGGCATTATATGCTAATGGACCTGGAGCCACAGGAGGTGCTTCTCCATTTGACAGAAAGCCTTGCGCCTCGGGAGATTTTAAATATACTGCATATAACAATGCTGCCGCAATCCATGCCATATAATGCCCTACATACATGCCTGCAGCTGTTGTCCAACCAGAACTTTCCTTTTTGGAAAATCTAAAAACTGATAAATCCGACATGCCAATATGCATGGCAGCGTTGGCAAACCAAGACCAAATGACTACATGCCAAAATGTGTATTTAGTTTGTCCTGGAAAAGGCTCTGAACCTTCACCCCATATATTCCAAAAATCTGTAAAATTTTTAACTCCTAATTGATTTAGCGCTACTACACCGCAAGCCAGAAAAGCCAATATAATTAAAGGTGACATCCAATTGGCTGCTTTAGAAACAGTATCATAACCTTTCGAGGCAATGAGTGAAATTGCAGTTCCAATAAGTATTACAATAATTACCCAGGTAATTCCATTAGGCATGGTATCCGTTAATTTAGGCATTGGCATATCAAATGGGATTCCTACAGCTGTTGCAGATACTGTTATCATCGAGCCTGCTAAAAAACAAAATAAAATTCCATTGGCTAAATTATACCCGATAACCAATTTTTTACCACAAATTTTTTCTAATTGGTAATATAAGGTCAATCTATTTTTAACGGCAATTTTGGCTGTAAGGTATCGCCAACTTAAAACAGCCATTAAGTTTCCTAAGAGTAATCCAATAATTAAGTCAAAGGCGCTCACACCTGCTGTTA
>CAYPHN010000051.1:11182-14499 GCA_964410265.1 uncultured Flavobacteriaceae bacterium
TCATAAATTCTGTCCCTGCAGCATGCTCACCTGCATACATCCCAATAAAACTTTTCCAGCTCTTTAATTTCGATTTGGGTACGGGAGCTCTTTCAAATTCACCACTAGTACTGTTTGCTGTTTTTTCTTCTATGATTGATTGACTTATAGTTGCCTGACTCATTGTTAATTGATTATTTTATTAAATGATTTGGAAAGCCTGATACTTTTTCACAATTTATCTGTTCCATTACTTGTTGTAATTCTGTTTTTAATAGGGATATGGTATGGTTACCTCCGTTAGTGCCCAATGCAGAAACTCCATACATAAATGAGCGTCCCATAAAAGTGAATTGTGCGCCTGAAGCCATGGCTCTAGCAACATCTGGCCCAGAACGAATACCACTATCCATTATAACTTTTATTTGGTTGCCATACTTTGTAGCAAGGGTCTTTAATGGTTTAATAGTAGATTCTCCAGCATCTAATTGACGTCCTCCATGATTAGATACTATAATACCATCCAAGCCTAATCGAATAGCTTCTTCAGCATCGTATTCGGAGGCAACACCTTTTAACACGATTTTACCTTTCCACATATCGCGAATTGGTTTTATTTTTTCTTCGTTTAATCGACCACTAAAAGTTTGATCCATAAACTTCCCTAATTGTTTTAAATCCAATCCTTTTGGCATATAAGGTTTAAGGGTTTCAAAATTTGGTTGACCATGCTTTAGAGTTTGTAACGCCCAATGTGGTTTGCCAAGTATTTGTATTATATTTTTTATAGACATTTTAGGAGGCATGGCTAAACCGTTTCTAATATCTCGAGGTCTAAAACCAAAGGTTGGCACGTCACATAAAATAACTAGTACAGGGCATTCTGCCGCTTCGGCTCTTTTAATGATATCATCTCGAAGCCTGTCCTCTGCCGGATGATACAATTGAAACCAGGCTTTTCCTTCTGTTATTTCACTAATACGTTCGATGCTACTAGTTGATACAGTACTCAATACAAAAGGAATATTGTGTTTAAAAGCTGCCTTGGCTAAAATTTCTGGTGAGTTGGGCCACATTAAGCCTTGCAGCCCAACAGGCGCTATACCAAATGGAGCGTCGTATTCAATGCCAAATAAGTTGGTTTTAGTTGTACCTCTCTAAGTTCTGAAGTATTTCTATGGAGATTCACATCTTCATTGCAGCCACCGTCTAAATATTCAAAAGCGAATTTTGGAATCTTTTTTTGAGCCCTTGCTCTTAAATCATCTATTGAAGGGTATTTTGTATTAATCTTTAAAGCCACTTGATTTTATTATTTTAGTATAAACGGAACATTCTTTTTTAATGCATAATTTTTTTTTAAAAATTTAGAATTCAATTTACTGTCGGCTATTACAATAGCTGCTCCTAATGCCGAACCTAGTGAAGAACTCGTTGATCTCAATTTCATTCCGCTTAAATAATGAGATAAGAGTTTAATAAATACGTCATTGTCACTAAAACCTCCATCTACAAACAGTTGCTTGATAGTTGTATCTATACCTCTTGCCGATTTAATGCTTTTTACTTGCAATCTTACTAATTCTATTAGTAATTGGTGATAGGCATCTTCATAGGTAGTATGGGTGATATTTGTTTCTATTGGCATACTAACATCTGCCAAATACTTCCAAGAGAAACAATGTTTAAAATTTTTAGATATTTTCTGAAAAGTATCACTATTAAATTGAACCGATTTATGTTGCTCGTAGGGTACTCCAAAATAGTTACTCAATTGGGTAACTTGATGTTTATATTCATTACCAAGCATCAATTTTGACGATTTTACAACTTTACCATTAATTCTCATATAATTAATGGTTTCTTTTTGAATATCATTATTGGTTAACGAAGATTCATAATAAGGATTCAATGAAACACTCCAAGTACCTGTTGAGACCAAAATAAATGGTTTTTTGGAACCCCTTATATACGGTATTAATGCTGAAGAACTATCATGAATTCCAACGCCTATTTTAATGCTTTTTCCATTGTAATTCATATTAATACTTGTCTCTGTTGAAACTATTGGCGGTAAAATGTGATTAATATTTTCTTTGTACACCCATTGATGGTAATCTTTTTTAGTATAATCCCATAAAGCTGTATGACACCCAATACTCGTATATTCACTCAAGGGCACACCTGTAAATATATAACTGAGATATTGTGGTAAATGCATTGCGTATTTGATCTTTTTGAAAACCTCTGGTTGGGTATGTTTTAACCAATATAATTGTAAGCCTGAATTTAACATACCCGATTTTGGTGATCCTGTCTTTATTGAAAACTCTAACTCTGGACCATATTTTTTATAGAACGAAGCCAATAAATCTTCGTCTATCGGTTTTAAATAATTATAGAGAGGAGTCAATACTTTTCCATGTCCGTCAACATGTACAAAACTTGCACCATATGTTGAAAAATTAATCGCTTTAATATCATATTCTTTCGATTCCAAAATACGATGAAATAATTCTTTTAACCATTTTTGTAATGCTTCTAGATTCTCAGTAGGAAAACCATCTTCGTCTTTAATTTCATTAAAACGTGCATATTCACGAAACACTTCTTGATAATCTTTATCAAATAGAAAAAATTTTTTGTTCGTTTTTCCAATATCAAATACCGCCGTTACATTTAGTCGCATAATTGTATTTTAAAGTCCTGTTGCTATGGTATGCCTCCCTCTTTCTGTAATTAATTGATTTCTTAGGTTCATTTCTCTATATGCATTAATAGGATTGATAGCAGCTCCGGCATTTAAACGCGCTTTTTCAAGAAGTGGACGTACATCAGTTCTGTAAGCATCTTGTAAAATTTCTTGACATTTTACAACATCATGTTCTTGTTGTGCGGCTTTTAATGCATCCTGATCTACTAATAAAGCCTTTGCGTAAGCCTCTTGTATGGCTTCTAAAGATTGCATTAAATCTTCTAAAGGATCTTTGATATTATGACTGGCGTCTATCATCCAAGCCAAGTCTGGGTTTTGAGAATTGTTCTCCATTCCATACACCAATTCATTAAAAATTAAGAATAGGGCATAAGGCTTGATACTTCCTGCTGTTAAATCGTCATCTCCATATTTGCTGTCATTAAAATGAAACCCGCCTAATTTGCCTTTTAACATCAATATGGATACAATTTGCTCAATATTGCTGTTTGGTAAATGATGTCCTAAATCGACTAAGGTAAAGGCTTTTATTCCACACGCATTGGCTAGCATAAAAGAAGTTCCCCAATCTGGTATAACTGTGCTATAAAAATTGGGTTCGTAGGGTTTGTATTCAATCAAC
>CAYPHN010000052.1:0-14266 GCA_964410265.1 uncultured Flavobacteriaceae bacterium
ACAAAAATTAAAACCAAAAGAGGGAATTATCGTTGATATCCCAAACGATTCTCCATTATACAAAAGAGAATTGCCCAATTTTCACAATAAAGAAGAGGAGTTAGAATTTCTTAGTAAGAAAGTAATTTATTCAAAAGAAGATGGAAAAATTATGGGCAAACATCAAGGAGCACATTATTTTACAAAAGGACAACGTAAAGGTTTGGCAGTAGGAGGAACTATAGAGCCTCTTTTTGTAGTAGAAACCGATGTGATTGAGAATGTTATTTACACTGGAGAAGGTAAAAATCATCCAGGTTTGTATCGCCATGTTTTATTTGTACATCATGATGAAATTCATTGGGTCCGTAATGATTTGACTTTGCAAGTGGGTGAAGAAATGCAGGTACAATCTCGTATTCGATATCGTCAAGCTTTAGAAAGTGCTACTTTGTACAAATCAAAAAAAGGACTGTTTGTTGCTTTTGAAAATCAGCAATCAGCCATTACCGAAGGTCAGTTTGTTGCCTGGTATCAAGACGATGAATTGTTGGGATCGGGCGTTATTTCATAGAATTTAAACTTAAATAAATTGATACATTTAATTGTTGGGAATACCGGTTCAGGTAAAACGACCTATGCAAATACATTGAAAAAAAAGTTGGTGGTGTTGTATTTTCTATTGATAAATGGAATAGTGTTTTGTTTCTTCCAGATAAAAAAGTAACCGACGGTTTACAATGGTTTTTAAATCGAATTGAAAGGTCAGAGACGTTAATAATGTCTTTGATAGAACAGCTAGAAAAAATAGGCGTAGATTCTATTCTCGATCTTGGCTTGTCAAAATTTGAACATAGGGAAAAATTTAGGAGGTTTGCGAAAAATAATTCTTTTAAAATTAAAATTCATTTTTTAGACATTTCAAAAGAAATTAGATTGTCAAGAATTTTTCAACGCAATAAAACAAAAGGTGAAACATTTGAATTTGAAGTGACGCAAGAAAATTTTGACTTTAGGGAAAATTGGTTTGAAAAACCGACAAGTAATGAATTGGAAAACGGAATTACAATTATGAAATAATTAAATGCATAAAATTGTAAATCAATTGTTTACGATTAAGTATTTTTATCAAATATAATTATTAAGAGTATTAAGTAGTAATATATATACTTTACGCAAACGCATTACTATTTTTTGTAACCTTTGCATTTAGATAGATAAAATATTGTTTTATTTTTGTTTAAAATAAAAAACAATGCAAAACAGAATTACCAAATTATTTAATATAAAATATCCAATCATTCAGGCAGGAATGGTATGGGTGAGTGGTTATAAATTGGCATCGGCTGTTAGCAATGCTGGGGGTTTAGGTTTGATAGGAGCAGGGTCAATGTATCCTGATATATTACGAGAACATATTCAAAAATGTAAAAAAGCAACCAATAAACCCTTTGGTGTGAATATTCCACTTTTTTATCCAGAAATGGAAAAAATTCTTCAAATAATAATTGATGAAAATGTAAACATTGTTTTTACATCTGCAGGTAATCCCAAATTGTATACTTCCTTTTTAAAGGAACAAGGAATTACAGTGGTTCATGTAGTTAGCAGTGTAAAATTTGCCCTAAAATCTCAAGAAGCTGGTGTTGATGCAATTGTAGCTGAAGGTTTTGAAGCTGGTGGACATAATGGTAGAGAAGAAACCACTACATTCACTTTAATACCCATGGTAAAGGAAAAAATAAATATACCATTAATTGCTGCTGGCGGAATAGCTACTGGTAAAGGTATGCTTGCTGCAATGGTTTTAGGAGCTGATGGTGTACAGATTGGTAGTAGGTTTGTAGCCAGCGAAGAATCATCAGCACATAAAAATTTTAAAAATACAGTTATCGCCACTGAAGATGGGGGAACACATTTGACCTTAAAGGAGTTAACACCGGTTAGATTGATCAAGAATAACTTTTACAATCAGGTTCAAAGTTTATACCAACAGAAGCCTAGTGCCGAGCAGTTAAAAAATTTATTGGGACGAGCAAGAGCCAAACGAGGAATGTTTGAAGGTGATTTGGACGAAGGAGAACTAGAAATAGGTCAAGTAGCAGGGCTAATTCATCATGTTAAACCTGCAGCTATCATAGTAAATGAAATTATTGAAGATTTTAATTTGGCAAAATCTAAAGTCTATTCCTTTTGAATAGGAATTTTAAAATAGTAAACACGATTGGTCTTGTTGTTCAATTTGCTTTCGCGTAACCAAGGATTGTGAATTTTTAGTATTTTGTAATTAATTTTTTGGTTTAATGCAAAACCTGCTAAATCCGTTATAGCTGTATCAATTTTGATACTTTTTGTTTTAATTTGATTATAAAGATCTTCTTTTTCAAAAATAAACCCATATTTATAAGGATTCGATATAATTTCTTTAATAGCAACAATTCTAGGTAAATAACGCGCGGTTTCATCTACCAAAAGCAAATCGTAATAATCATCAACTTTTTGTGCTTCAATTCGTTTAGAGATCCCTCTTTTACCCGCATTATAAGCAGCGGCAGTAAGTGTCCAATTACCAAACTTCTCTTTGGCTTCCAATAAATATTTACAAGCTGCAATCGTTGATTTTTCAACATTATATCTTTCATCAACATTACTATTTACCTCTAAATTATATTCTTTTGCTGTTTTGGGCATTAATTGCCAAAAACCTTTAGCACCAGCCGGTGAGGTTACATTTTGTAATCCACTTTCAATTAAAGCCAAGTATTTAAAATCGTCAGGTATTCCATATTCTTTTAATATGGGTTCAATAACCGGAAAATATTTATGGGCTCTTTTAAAAAATAACAAGCCATTTGATTGCCAATAGGTATTTACCAATAATTCACGATCAATTCTTTCTTTGACATCCATTTTTTCGATAGGTACCCTTTCACCTGCGAAATTTAAATTTTTAGGAATCTTTAAGGCTCTGATCTCGTAGTTTTCGCTCGTGTTTTTAGCAGAATCGATACTGACGCTATTTTTATAGCTAGATTTTTTTGGAAACTTTTTAGCGTTGATAAAAAATACGCCAACGATTACAATACTTAATACAATAACAACACGGGAAGCTCTATACATGACGAAAAATTTATTAAATTAAAAGGGGTTTTCAAATGTAGTAAATTTTTCTCCTTGTTCATCTTTTTTTGCCAAAATAGGTTGTTTAATTCCCCAGTCAATATTAAGGATGGGGTCATTCCACAAGATAGACGACTCACTGTTAGCATGATAGTAGTTTGAACATTTGTAATTTATAATTGTGTTATTTTCTAAACATAAAAAACCATGAGCAAATCCTTTAGGAATATACAGTTGTTTTTTGTTTTCGCTATTCAATACATGTTTAAAATGTTTGCCATATGTTTCAGAAGATTTTCGAAGGTCTACAGCAACATCTAAAATACTACCTTGAATGACCCTCACCAATTTTGCCTGAGCAAATGGTGGTTTTTGAAAGTGTAAACCTCTTAAAACTCCTTTTTGAGAAAGGGATTCATTATCTTGAAGAAAGTTTGTTTTAATTACTTTTTTCATTTTTTTTTGATTGTATGACTCAAAAAAATACCCGCGTTTATCGCTAAAAACATTGGGTGTAATCAAAATAAGGTCTTTAATAAATGTATTTTCTATGATCATAATTTACTCAATAATTTTTTCAAGGATACTATTAATTTTTTTTGCTTTTACTATAATCATGGCATGTGTACCTCCTTCAACAATAATACTGTTTTTTATATGTTTTATCGGAAATATTGCATCTTCACTTCCGTGGATATGAAATATGTTTTTATTATTATTTTTTGGTTGCCAATGCAAGACATTATATATGGCCCAATCTAGGTATTTTTTATTTCTTATATCTAGATACTTGTTGTATAGATCCGATTTGCTTTTAATAGAATTGATAAACCCAAATTTACTAAAATCTTCAATTTCAGATAGTTTTTTTGAAGGAAATAATTTATAGGCCTTGGTTAGCTTGAGTAATTTTAATCTTTTTGGGAACTCGTTTAAATTTTTAATACTTGAAATTACGATAACCTGTTTTGTTGAAATTATTTGACTTAATTCTTGTACAATTATTCCTCCAAAAGATACTCCAACCAATACGGAATTTTTATGTTGAATGTTCTCAGCTATTCTTTTTACATAGTTTTCTAAACTTTCATTAATAGATTCGGGAATTACCCAACTTAAAAAGTGGAAAATAAATTTCTCCTCAGGCAATTTTATATATTCAAATATTTTTGCGCTAGCCGCCAAACCTGGCATAAAGTAGATATGTGTTTTATTTGGCATGAATTATAGATAATAAAATTGGCTTTAGTCCGCTAAAGAAAAACTCAACTGCAATTACCATTACGATTAAGCCCATCAATCGCATCATTACCTTATTACCGGTTTCTCCTAGCTTATCGGTTATTTTACTTGCGCCAATTAGAATCATATAAGTAATTAATAATACGAGAAAAATAACAGAAATTAATATTATTTTTTTTAGAAGAGTTTCTGAACCTTGCATTAAAATTATTGCATTGGTTATAGCACCTGGTCCGCATATCATAGGAATGGCCAAAGGTGTAATCGAAATATCATTAACATAAGCATCTATATTGGCTTCATTATCAGTATGTTTTATACTTACCAGTCTTGCTTGAAGCATATCCCAGCCCATGGCAAAGAAAATTACACCACCAACAATTCGAAAACTATTTACAGAAATACCAAAAAATTGAAATAATATCTGACCCGAAAAAGCAAAGGCAATTATGGTAAAAAAGGCTACAATACTCGCTTTTTTTGCTGTACTCTTTCTTTTTTTATTACTTAATGATGACGTCATGGTCATAAATATTGGCATAGTACCCAAGGGGTTAATCAAAGTAAAAAAGGATGTAAAAACCAATATGGCAAAAGTGTAATATGAATCCATAGAATTTTTTTAAGCTAAAATAGGATTTTTAATCCAATCAAATTTAACCAAACCATCTTCATCAATTTTTTTTAAATTAATGGTATGTACCGTGTTTACTAAATCAGGGTTCCAAATGGTTTTAACTTTTACATAGTTCTCTGTAAAACCATGTATATACCCACCTTTATTCTCTCCTTCGAAAAGCACGGATAAATTGTTTTCAAGCTGACTTTCGTAAAACGCCCTACGTTTTTTAACAGAAAGACCTCTTAGCATTTTGCTTCTCTTGACACGAATTTTTTGCGGCACAACTCCTTCCATTGTAATTGCTTCGGTATTAGGTCTTTCAGAATACGTAAATACATGTAAATACGAAATATCTAAGTCATTTAAAAAGTTATATGTTTCCAAAAAAATCTCATCAGTTTCTCCTGGAAAACCAACAATTACATCAACACCAATACAAGCGTTTGGCATGACATTTTTGATTCTTGATACTCTATCGATATAAGTTTCTTTTTTATAGCGACGTTTCATCAATTGCAGCAATTTATTACTCCCGCTTTGTAGCGGAATATGAAAATGCGGTACAAAACTATTTGATTTTGCAACAAAATCTATGGTTTCTTGTTGTAGTAAATTTGGTTCAATAGATGATATTCGTATACGTTCAAGACCTGGAATGATATCTAAATTT
Organism: uncultured Flavobacteriaceae bacterium; assembly: GCA_964410265.1. Taxonomy (GTDB): domain Bacteria; phylum Bacteroidota; class Bacteroidia; order Flavobacteriales; family Flavobacteriaceae; genus Lutimonas. The sequence goes on from CAYPHN010000052.1 coordinate 5,634, forward strand.
TGAACCAGTTCAAAGAAGGTGTGTTCATGAGTTTTATTACCAAATTCACCTTTGCCATAATCACCAATATTAACTCCAGTTAAAACAATCTCTTTGATGCCTTTTTTAGATATTTCTTTGGCATTTTTTAATACATTTTCTAATGTATCGCTACGAGATATACCTCTGGCTAGTGGGATTGTACAATAGGTGCATTTATAATCACATCCATCTTGTACTTTTAAAAAAGCACGGGTTCTATCACCAATTGAATAAGAACCAACATAAAAATCTGCCTCATTAATTTCACAAGAATGCACTTCGCCAATTTCATTTTTGGTTAGATCATTAATATAGTCTGTTACTTTGAATTTTTCTGTGGCTCCTAAAACCAAATCAACACCATCTACATTTGCCAATGTCTCTGGTTTTAATTGTGCATAACACCCTATTGCAATTAAAAATGCCTTTTCATTTTGTTTTAATGCCAACTTTACAATGGTTTTAAAACGTTTATCTGCATTCTCTGTTACTGAGCAGGTGTTGATTACATAAATATCAGCTTTTTCATCAAAATCAACCCTATCAAAGCCTTCACTTTGAAAATCTCTTGCAATGGTTGAGGTTTCAGAAAAATTAAGTTTGCATCCTAAGGTATAAAAAGCAACTTTTTTTTGTGTATGCATTATTGTACTTTTAGCGTTTGCAAAAATACAATAAAATTATGATTGCCAAGACACCCAAAACACCATATTATGCAGTGATTTTTACTTCTCTAAGAACTGATGAAGATCCAGAATATAACGAAATGTCAAACAAAATGATAGCATTGGCTGAAAAACAAAAAGGGTTTTTAGGCATAGAATCAGCTAAGGAAAAATTGGGAATTACAGTATCATATTGGGATTCTTTGGAAAGTATAAGGGCATGGAAGACAGTTGGTGAACATAGAAAGGCTCAGAAAAAAGGAATAGAAAAATGGTATGCTGCTTATAAGGTTAGAATTTGTAAAGTAGAAAATGATTATGAATTTTAAAGTCCGATAGTTGCAAGTATTGGCTCATGATCGGAATAGTCTAAATCAAAACTTTTAAAGGCATTGACATTAAATTTTTTATCCACCAAAATAAAATCTATACGCAAAGGATATTTGTTAAAAGAATATGTTTTGCCAAAACCTTTACCTGCTTCTAAATAAGTGTCTTTTAATGTTCCTTTAATTTTGTGATAGGCCCATGAGTATGCCGTATTATTGAAATCTCCACAAACTATTGTTTTATACTTATATGAATTTTTGTGTGCTAAAAATTGCTCTACTTGAGCTTGTTGTTTTACAAATGCAGTGGTTAATCTTTTTAATAATTTTTTAGATTTTGATTCATCTAATTGCCCCAGATCTACATTTTTAGCTTCAATTCCGAGTGATTCTAAATGAATATTGTAAACTCTTATCGTATCATTGTTTTTTATAATATCTATATAAATTGCATTATTGGAAGATGCTTTGAAATTTAATGAACCCTTATTTACTATTTTGTATTTTGAATATATGGCTTGTCCAAAATCATTATTCTTCCCTTTTAGTTCAATATATTTATACGGGTATTTTAATAATAGATCTTCAGTAGGGTAGTATTCTTGGAAAGCTATAATATCTGGATTATTTTCATTGATAAAAGTTGTGATTTTAGATGGTATCTCTTTATCGTCAATCCATTTATATCGATTAAAAAGCCTCACATTGAAATTCATAACTTTAATATTATTACCACTAATTACTACCTTTTCTTTGAATTTATAGGGGAAAAATGAAAAACTAATGGCCAATAAAATACAAAAAGAAGAAAGTAAAAACTGTTTTTTAAAACCAACAAGCCACCAATAAAGAATAAATAGAATATGGGTAAAAATTAAAAAAGGCAAGGTTAAACTTAAAACAGATAAAAGAGGAAAAGATTTTGGAGAGATATACGGAATGACAAATGAGGCAAGAAACAATAATGCAAAGATATTATTGATTAAAAAAATAATTTTATTTATAAGAGATAAATTTTTCAATTTTTGTTTTATTTTTTTCCAATTTTAAATAAAAAATCCTTTTCTTCTTTAGTTAGAGTTTCATAACCAGATTTACTTATCTTATCTAAGATACGATCAATTTTTATTTGTTGTTTTTTAGGATTCTTTGTTTTATTTCTTGTTTTATTTTTATAAACAGTTTTTAATGGTTTATCTTTTTTTGGTACCCACAAATTACCCAGCCAATGCGTAATTTCTTTTCCTTGATTGAAATATACAGTAAGTAAATAACCAATTAATGCCCCGCCTAAATGTGCCAAATGCCCACCAGCGTTACCATCTGGGATTTGAATAATATCTAAAGCTATAAAAAAAATTGCAATATACACTAGTTTTACATTTCCAATAAACCGAAATCTTAGAGCATATTGTGGTATGAGAGCCGTAATACCTATTAAAATTGCTGTAACGCCAGCCGAAGCTCCAACCAAAATACTTTCTTGTGATTTTAGTGCCGGTAAAAAATTATAGCTTAGCAAATATACAAATCCACCAAAAATAATTCCTAAAAAGTAATAAGTTAAAAATTGTTTGCGACTAAAAAAATCTAAAAACAAGTTGCCTATATAATATAAAAAAAGCAGATTGAATAAAATATGAAAAAAACCGTGATGTAAAAAACCATAAGTTATTAAAGTCCATGGTTTAACTATAAAAGTATCAAATTGCGGAGATAAAGCGAACCAATTGATAATAAAGTTTCCGTCAATTTTAAATAAAAAAGAAAGTGTATTTAAAAGGTAGGTCAATATAAAAATAGCAATATTGATAAGGATGATTTTTTCAACAATACTACCTGTTAAGTATTTGGTTTTTATATTATGTATCCAATTATTCATTATTACAGTTTAGTTCCACTTTTGAAATTGATTTTTTTGCCAATATTTCATCATTATAAATCCAATTATTGCTCCTCCAACATGTGCGAAATAGGCTGTATTTGCTCCAAATAGAGAAAATCCGGTAAGGCCAGAAAACAAATCCAAACCGATCAATACCGGTATAAAATATTTGGCGGCAATAGGAACCGGAAAAAATATTAAAGCAAGTTTCGCATTTGGGAAAGACATACCGAAGGCTACCAATACCCCATATACGGCACCTGAGGCTCCAATAGCAGGGGTGTTATATATTTGATAAAGATCGGTAATACTCTTTTCAGATACATATTCTAATATACCAGTATTATAGCTCCCGGTAGTCAATAGATTTTGAATATCAACAGTTTGAATTCCTGCATTGATCAATTCATTATAAATATTATTGAATTGAAAATAATTGACACCAGTATAAATTAAACCCGCACCAATACCTGCAGAAAAATAAAAGAAAATAAATTTATTTCGACCCCACATTTGCTCTAAAGGAGAACCAAAGGCCCAAAGCGCATACATGTTAAATAAAATATGTGTAAATCCGCCATGCATAAACATATGACTCACAAATTGCCAAACTCCAAAGTGTTCATTTTGAGGAAAAAATAGTGCTAAATATTGATCTAATGGTAAAGAAGGTATTAGACTTTTGGCAGCAAATAAAATTACATTCAATATAATTAAATGTTTAATGGCTTCGGTGATTTTTCCCATAATTATTCGTTAATTGAATTTTTCTTCCAGTTCATTTAAGGTTAAGGTAATATATGTGTTTTTGCCAAAAGGTGAAAAATTAGGTTCTTTGCAAAGAAATAATTCATTTAAAATACTTTCTTGTTCTTTTTGTGTAAGTCTTGTGCCTGGCTTTATTGATAAACTTTTTGCTAAGCTTTTTGCTATAATATCAATTTGACTAAAATTAGATTCGGGTATTTCGTTTTTAATGTGATCTATTAATTCTTCTAAGATACCAATAACCTCGCTTTCTGAAATCGTAGTTGGAATTGAGTCTAATACAATGGCGTCATCCATAATTTTGGATATATGAAACCCTGCGCTTTGCAAATCCAATTGCATGTCTTTAAGTATAACAATATCCATTTTATTCAAACGAATTTTTAAAGGAAACAAAAGCTGCTGGTTGCCAATACCGTCTGTAGTTAATTTGGCCAAATACTTTTCATATAAAATGCGTTGATGGGCAAAATTTTGATCAATTAATACCATACCTGATTTGATAGCACTTACTAAATATTTTTTATGAATTTGATAGGTGGTGAAATTGTTAGCCTCATTTGTTTCGTCAAAAAGTAGCTGACTAATATTTTCGGACTCAACTTCTATATTATCTATAATTTCTTTACTTGCATTATTATCTAAATAAAGAGCTTCCCAATTGGCAGGTACTTCTTTTTTTTGATGCTTGTAAGTAAAATTTTGATCTGATTTAAAAGGGTTAAAGTCTCTATCAATTGTAATGGCTGGAGATTTACCTTGCACTTTACTTTTAAAAGAATACGGTGTATCTAAACTTGCATCTCTGTCAAAGTCAAGAACAGGCGAAACACTATACTGACCCAAACTATGTTTTATTGTTGAACGAATAATAGCATACAAATCTCTTTCATTATCAAATTTTATTTCAGTTTTTGTTGGATGAATATTGATGTCAATACTTTGTGAAGGAACGCTTAAAAATAAAAAGTAGGAGGGATGGTAACCATGATTCAATAAGCCTTCAAAAGCATTTACCACAGCATGGTGTAAATACGGGCTTTTGATATATCTGTTATTCACAAAAAAGAATTGTTCACCACGTTTTTTTTTCGCAAAATTAGGTTTTGTAATAAACCCTTCAATTTTTAATATATCAGTTTCTTCATTAATTGGTACCAATTTTTCATTGGTATTCGTACCCAAAATACTTACTATTCTTTGTTTTAAATTGCCCGATTTTAAATTATATATTTCTCCGTCATTATGGAACAAGCTAAAGCTTATTTCTGGATAAGTAAAGGCGACACGTTGAAAGGCATCAATAATATGTCTTGTTTCAATCGTATTTGATTTTAAAAAATTTCTCCGTGCAGGAATGTTATAGAAGAGATTTTTTACTTCAAAACTAGAACCTTTTTGTGTAGAAATCATTTCTTGAGAAAGTATTTCGCCTCCATGAATTTTTATTTGATTACCCAGTTCTTGATTTTCTTGCTTTGTTTTTAATATTACATGGGCAATTGCTGCTATAGAGGCTAATGCTTCGCCTCTAAAACCGTTTGTATGTAAATTGTATAAATCATCGGCTGTTTTAATTTTAGATGTTGCATGGCGTTCAAATGCCAATCGAGCATCTGTTTGACTCATACCCAGCCCATTATCAATTACCTGAATCAAAGTCTTACCTGCATCTTTTATGATGAGTTTTATTTTTGTAGCAGAGGCATCTACTGCATTTTCCAGCAATTCTTTAACCACAGAAGCAGGGCGTTGTACCACTTCTCCTGCTGCAATTTGATTCGCTACATTATCAGGAAGTAATTGAATTAAATCAGACATTAAAATAATTTATGCAATTCAAATAAATATGCCGAGATTCCAACTAATATTGTAATTATTATTGCAAGTCTAAGATTAACACCTCTACTTGAAGCAATTTTCTTCTGTCGTTTCCAATCAGATTTAAGTTGATCTTTGGTTAGCTTAAATTTTGGAGAATTAGTTGTCGACTCCTCTTTGTTTTTATATTTGTTCTGTAAATTTGCCAACCGTTCTTTACGCTCGTCGTAATAACGAGGTTTATAATTAAAAACGTAATGAGCTCGTAGCTTAAAGGCATTTCCAAACATAGCACTTTATTAAATTGAGATAAACAAATTTACTGAAATATTAATAGTTAGTCAAATAAATTTATGTTAAAAGGTTTACATGAATTATTTAAGAATATTTAATTAGAATTGCATATATTAAAAAATAGTTATTTTAAATTGGCCATTTTTATCGCTGCAATGGCACATGCAACACCTTTATTGCCATATTTTCCACCAGATCGATCTATAGATTGTTGTTTGGTATCATCGGTTAAAACACAAAAAATTGTAGGTACATCGTACAACAAATTAATATCTTTAATACCTTGAGAAACTGCTTCGCAAACAAAATCAAAATGCTTGGTTTCACCTTGTATTACATTTCCTATAGCAATTACGGCATCTAATTTGTTTGTTTTAATTATATGTTTACAACCATATATTAATTCATAACTGCCAGGTACATGTATGATAATTATGTTTTTAGCCAAAGCACCGTTTTTAATTAATGTATCCAATGCTCCTTGGTTTAAACTTTCAGTGATATCATCATTCCATTCAGAAACAACAATCCCAAATCGAAAATTTTTCGCATTTGGGATTGAGTTTTTATCGTATGTTGATAAATTTGTAGTAGCCATGAATTATAAAATTTAATAGGTACTATATGCTTTATTTTTTACCAAATTGAGCTCTTTGTATATAGATATTTATATTTTTAGCTTCTTCCGATTTAGAATAAGAAATTTTAATGTTTGTAAAATATTCTTCTGCTTTATCAAACTCTTTTAACTCTAAAGCAATATTACCTGCTTTAAAGAAATATAATGGTGAAGTGAATTTGTTGTCTTTGTAATTTGCAGCATCAACATAATATTTTAAAGCATCTTCAAATTGGTTAATTTCAGTAAAAGCATCACCAATACTACCCAATGCAATTGCTCCTAGTATTTCATCATCTGAAGAAAAATCACTTAAGTATTGAATTGCATTTTCATAATCACCTGTTTTTAAATAAGCAATACCACTCATGTATTTGGCCAAATTACCAGCCTTTGTACTTCCATAAGTGTCAACAATGTCAATCAAACCGTATTTACCATCAGCTCCGTTTAAGCTTAAATTATAAAGTGAGTCAACTGCAATGGATGAACCTTGTGCTTGTTCAAAGTATTTTTTTGGGTAGGCCAATTCATCAGCCGCTTCAATTTCTTTAGGTTCTAGTATATAGTTATTGTATGCTAAATAACCTACAATAATAACTACAACAGCAATTAATCCAGTAAAAATAATTTTTTGATTTTTTTCAACCCATTGCTCCGACCTAGAAGCAGTTTCATCTAAAGTATTAAAAACTTCAGCGGTGGTACTTTGATTTTCAATATTATCCTGATCCGCTTTTTTTACTTTATTTCCTTTTTTTTTGTATGTTGCCATCTCTGTATTATATTATTTTCGCAAAAGTATAATTTTTATTGAAAATTATAACTTATTTTATGCTTAATTTTTGTTTTTTTGTGAGGGTGTATAGTTTTGTTGTGTGCAAATCATAATTTGGTAAAATACAATTAATTGCGTCAAGACTAAATATAGATATAATGGTTGAAGTGATTTTTAATGTATAAAACCTATAAAAATAAAACATGTAGATAAAGTATGTATTTGAAAAATCTATCTATAATTAATTATAAAAATTTCGATTCAAAAAATTTTGAATTTGACAAAAATATCAATTGTTTGGTTGGTAAGAATGGTGTTGGAAAAACCAATGTATTGGACGCAATTTATTACTTGTCACATGCAAAGGGCTATTTTAATTCTGTAGCTTCGCAAAATATAAAACATGGTGAAGATTTTTTTGTACTTGACGGTACATATCAAAAAGAAGAAAGGGAAGAGCATATTCACTGTAGCTTTAAAAAAGGTTTAAAGAAAGTTGTTAAAAGAAATGGAAAAGAATATGAAAAGTTATCTGATCATTTTGGTTTGATTCCGTTGGTAATAATATCGCCTTCAGATGCCAATTTAATTATTGAGGGAAGTGATTTAAGAAGAAAATTTATGGATAGTATCATCTCCTTAAACGATAAAGATTACTTACAAAATTTAATAAAATACAATAAAATTTTAGCACAAAGAAATTCATTATTAAAATATTTTGCGGCAAATTTCACCTTTGATGCTGTAAATATTGAAGTTTATAACGAGCAGCTTATTACCTATGGGGAACGATTACTGGAACAGAGAAAACTTTTTATTAAAAAATTTACACCCATTTTTGAGAAGCGTTATCAGCATATAGTCAATGCCTTAAGTGAAGGAAAATATGTTGAACAAGTCTCTTTGACATATAAAACACAATTGGAAAAAATAAACTTTAAAGATTTGTTGGAAAATACAATGGAAAAGGATAAGTTATTACAATATACCTCTGCGGGGGTACATAAAGATGATTTGGTGTTTAAGATCAATGGATACCCAATAAAAAAAGTAGGTTCCCAAGGGCAGCAAAAGTCTTTTTTAATTGCGTTGAAATTGGCTCAGTTTGATTTTATTAAAATGCAATCTGAAGTAAAACCTATATTGCTGTTAGATGATATTTTTGATAAATTAGATGAAGATAGAGTAAGTCAGTTAATAGATTTGGTAAATGCTTCCAATTTTGGTCAAATTTTTATTTCAGATACTCATCCAGAAAGGACGGAACAATTAATAAAAAAAGCAAAACAATCTTATTGTATGTTTACATTGGGGTAGTGGGTGTGGGTAGTAGGTATCAGGTAATTGGTAACAGGTATTTTAGGTGTAGAGTTTTTATATATACTCGATGGATTTAGTTTTTCGGGAATTATGACGAATTTATTTTTGTTTGTAACAAGACAAATTTTTCAAG
>CAYPHN010000053.1:0-2904 GCA_964410265.1 uncultured Flavobacteriaceae bacterium
AACTACAAAATCACTTTAATTACAAATGATCAAATAATTAAATTTCAAGATTTTGACCAATTAAAACAAGAGCTTATTTATTTGGATTATTATCCTATAAAAAAAGATTTAAATAGTGTTTTATTACAAGTTCAAAATTTGAAAAAGAAAAAAGAAAAAATCCTTTATGAAGTATTGTTAATTTCTGATTTTCAAATAAACAACGAGAACACCGAAGAATTAACTCTAGATAGCCTTACCACTTATTCCTTCGTTCAAACCTTACCAAATAAATTTGAAAATATTGCAATTGACAGCGTTTGGGTAAATAACATCGATAAAGACAATATTAAAATAAATGCTCAAATTAAAAGCTATCAATTGGCTGTAAAAAACTTAAGTGTCTCTTTATATATTGATGACAAACTTTATGGTAAAACCACGCTTAATTTAGACAAAGATAAACTCGAAATAATTGAATTTAGCATTGCTAATAAAAAAAACATACATGGTTATTTAAGTATCAACGACAACCATTTAAAATTTGACAACACCTTGTATTTCAGCATACCCAACAAAGAAAAAACTAATATTTTGGCCATTGGAGAAAAAGCAGAGTTCTTATCAAAAATATATACCAATGAAGAATTTAACTTTAACTCATCTCCCCTAGAGTCATTGAATTACTCTTTAATCAACCAACAACAAGTAATTGTACTAAATGGCAATGATTTTTTACCAAATTCTTTGATTAATTCATTAGATTACTATATTAATAATGGAGGAAATCTCGTTGTAATTCCTGCTGTCGAAATTGATATTGATTCCTATAATCAATTATTTAGCACATTGCAAATTGGCCGAATTAAATCACAAAACAATACTAAAAAATCAATTTCTATCATAAATTATGACCATCCTTTTTTTAAGGGTGTATTTCAAAAACCAATCACTAATTTTCAATATCCTTCGGTCAATTCATTCTTTGACACCCAATTTAAATCCGCTTCAGTTTTATTACAATTGGAAGACAAAAGAGAATTTATTTCAGAAATTAAATGGAATAACTCTAAAATTTATTGGATCGCTGCTTCCTTAACAACTGACAACTCTAATTTTATAAATTCTCCTTTGGTTGTTCCTATCTTCTATAATTTTAGCTTACAAAATACCAGTCAAAAAACCTTATTCTATACCATAGGAGAAAAAAATGAATTTATCATAAAATTCAATTCCAACAATGATGAAGTACTCCATATGGTAAAAAGCAAGCAAGATTTTATTCCTTTACAAAGTAAAACAACAAATTACACGAAAATTCAAACAGATAATAATCCTATAACAGACGGAATTTACCAAATTAAAAACCAATCTGAAACATTGCAAAATGTTGCTTTTAATTATAATAGGAAAGAAAGTGATCTCAATTTTACCAACATATATAAAAAATATAAGAATATACAATACTTCAAATCGTTAAACAAGGCTTTAAGCGATATGAATGATAAGAATAAAAATAGAAATTTGTGGCAATTATTTATTATTTTTGCTTTGTTATTTGTAGGAATAGAAATTTTATTTCAAAAATTCTTAAAATAAAAGAAGCCAATAATTAATTACTTTAATTATAAAATTCATTCGTGTGAAAATACTCATAAAATCTGTAAAAATATTCGATCAAAATTCAAATTTTCACAAGCAAATAAAGGATGTACTTATTGAAAATGGTAAATTTATTAAAATTGCAAATACCATTAGAAAACCGAATAATTGCAAAAAAATATTCATAGAAAATTTACATATTTCAAATGGTTGGTTTGACACTAGTGTCTCTTTTGGCGAACCAGGCTATGAAGAAAGAGAAACCATCCAACACGGTTTAGAAGTTGCGGCAAAAAGTGGATTTACAGATGTGGCACTAAATCCTAACACAAAACCTTTTATTGATAATAAATCTGCCGTTGAATTTTTAGTGAATAAAAGTAATCATTCGGCCACCACTCTTTTTCCCATAGCAAATTTAACGCAAAAGGGGGAAGGTAAAGAATTGGCAGAAATGTTTGACATGCAAAACTCGGGGGCTATTGCCTTTGGTGATTATTGCAGGCCAATCAGTAATGCTAATTTGATGAAAATAGCATTATTATATGCTCAAAATTTTGATGCCTTAGTATTGAGCTTTCCTCAAGACAATAGTATTGCTCACCAAGGTATGGTCAATGAAAGTGAAAACACAACAAGGTTAGGATTAAAATCATCACCCGGTTTATCGGAAGCATTACAAATTTCACGTGACCTATTTATATTAGAATATACAGGTGGAAAATTGCACATTCCAACCATTAGCACAAAGAAATCTGTTCAACTCATTAGAGAAGCGAAGAAAAATGGATTAGATGTAACCTGTAGTGTAACAGCACATCACCTAATTTTAACCGATAATATATTAGAAGGTTTTGATACAAACTACAAAGTTTCTCCGCCTTTAAGATCAAAAAACGACAATAAAGCATTAATAAAGGGTATAGCCGACGGAACAATTGATATGATTGTGAGTGATCATAACCCAATAGATATTGATAATAAAAAAGTAGAATTTGAAAATGGTTTTTACGGTACAATAGGTTTAGAAAGCTTTTTTGGAAGTGTAAATAGTGTTTTAGATCTTGAACAAATTATAAATTGTATCACTGAAAAACCTCGTAAAAGATTTGGATTGGAGTCCAACAAAATTGATATCGGTGAAAAAGTCAATATCACATTGTTTGATCCTAATAAATCTTATATTTTTGAAAAGGAAAACATACACTCTAAGTCAAAAAATTCTGCCTTTTTAAATATAAAATTAAAAGGTAAAGTATATGGTATTATTGCAAATAATCAAATTATACAAAGATAATCTAACACAATCATAATATTTTATAC